>JBOHCW010000063.1:0-9132 GCA_050725375.1 Actinocrinis sp.
TCGTAGAGGAGCTTGTCGTAGATCTCGTCGGACAACACCATGAGCCCGTGGCGCCTGTCCACCTCTACCACGGCCTCGATCACCTCGGCCCAGTACACCGCGCCGGTCGGGTTGTTCGGGTTGATCACCACCAGCGCCTTGGTGCGTGCGGTGACCTTGGCCTCGATGTCCGCGACGTCCGGAGCCCATCCGGACTGCTCGTCGCACAGGTAGTGCACCGGATGGCCGCCGGCCAGCGCGGTGGCGCCGGTCCACAGCGGGTAGTCCGGCGCCGGGATCAGCACCTCGTCGCCGTTGTCCAGCAGGCCGTTGAGCACCATCGTGATCAGCTCGGACACGCCGTTGCCGATGTAGACGTCCTCTATGTCGATGCCGGTCAGCCCGCGGGTCTGGTACGACTGCACGACCGCACGCCGAGCCGAGGGCAGGCCCTTGGAGTCGCCGTAGCCGTTGGAGTCGGGCAGTCCGAGCATGACGTCCTGGACCAGCTCGTCCGGCGCCTCGAAGCCGAACGGGGCCGGGTTGCCGATGTTCAGCTTGAGGATGGAGTGGCCCTCGGCCTCCAGCTGCTTGGCTCGGGTCAGCACCGGCCCGCGCAGGTCGTACTGGACCTCGGACAGCTTCCTGGACTGCTTGAACTCCATCGGGCTGGCACCTCTCGCGGCCGTGTGCGATTTTCTTCGACTCCGGCCGGGGCGGCTCTCGAAGAGGCGGCTTCAGGTTGGCCGTGTACCAGTTTCTACCAGCCGTTCCACCCGCCGCGCACGGGTGTTTCGTGATGTGGCCGCGCCCGCGGTGGCCGGATCCGCTCGGCGCCCGCTCCGTTGCGGCAGGTCAGACACGGCACCTCAGATGCGGCTTAGCACCAGCAGCGCCGCGTCGTCGTTCAGTTCGCCGTTCATGTGCTTCAGCAGCCGGGCGCGTACGAGCCGGGCGACCGACTCCGGTTCCGCGCGACCGCCGACCGCGTCGAGCAGTTCGCCCAGCGGGAAGAACGCGCCGGACCGGTCGCGGGCGTCGGAGACGCCGTCGGTGTAGAGCACGAGCGAGTCGCCGGGCTCGAACGCGACGGTGCGCGAGGACGCCGCGTACGGCCCGGCGACCAGCGAGCCGAGGCCGAGCGGCAGCGTGGCGCGTTCGGGCTCGACCGCCCGCGCGGTGTCGCCGTGTACGAGATAGGGCGACGGGTGCCCGCACACCACGAGCTTGACCTCGTTCGCCCCGACTCCGTGCCACTCGCCCGGCGCCCGACCCGGTACGGCGGGCGCCGCGACCGCCGGAACGCTGCCCGACGGCGCCGGGTTCGACGGCGCCGGGTTCGGATACGGGATCTGCACCAGCACGGCCGTCGCGAAATCCTCGGCCCAGACCTCTGATTCGCGGATCTCGCGCACGGTGTTCTTCGTGCGCGCGTCGTTCTTCGTGCACGCGTCCGGCTGCGCCGCCGGCCGCGCCTCGATCATCGGCCGGTGACTGGCCGTCAGCTCCGCGCGGCGCGTTCCGGCGGCGTGCCGTGCCAGCGCGGCGTCGAGCCGGGCCGCGACCGTCTCCAGCGCGGGCTCCACGGCCCCCGCCTCGCGGAACGCGCCGAGCAGCGCCGCGGCGCCGCTGAGGGCGTCGAGGCCGTTGCCGCGCACGTCGCCGAGGATCGCGCGGATGCCGTAAGGCGTCTCGATGACCTCGTAGAAGTCGCCGCCGACGTGGGCGCCGGTCGCCGCGGACAGATACTCGACGGCGGCGGTGACCGGTCCGATGCGCGCCGGGACGGGCCGCAGCAGAACCCGCTGCGTCACCTCGGCGATCCGCAGGACCTGGTCGTAGGCGAGCTGCAACCGGACCCTGCGTTGCGCGACGAGGTAGCTCGCGCCGGTGATGACCATGATTGCCAGCGCGGTGCCGACGCGCTCGCCGAGCCGGCCGAAGTCGTCCTGGAAGGGCGCGAGCGCGATCAGCGCGCAGGCGCAGCCGAGGACGACGCACTGGCGCCGTCCGGTGCCGACGCAGGCGATGGCCGGCGCCGCGGCCAGCAGCGGGTTCAGCTGTTCGCCGAGGCCGAGCACGAGGCTGAGCACGACGACGGTCGCGACCCACAGGCCGGGCGCGACCAGCAGCGTGAGCTGTCCGATCCGGCGTGGGACGCGCTCACCCGGCGCGCGCCGCGCGCCGAGGTCGCGCGCGGGTAGCGGCGCTTCGGGCAGTTCGGTGCGTGGGGTATCCAGGCGGGTCGGTGTCGTCACGGTGACGAATAGGGTACGGCGTTTCGGCGACCGCTGGTGACGAATTCGACACGGTTCGCATCGCGATCGCCACGGCGGGCGCGGCCGCGGCGAATGCGATCTCTGCTATCGCCGCAGCCCACAGCCCTGATCCACCCCGTTGCCGGCCGTGAACCCGCCAGTCGATGACGTGTCAGATATCACGACAGCCTGTCAACAATGCCCGTGCGCGCGCGGGCGCCGAGCGTGTCCGGGCATGCGTCCGGCGCCGCGGAACGCGCTTGGCGGCGTCGCAGCGGCGCCGCCACGTCGCGCCGCGAGTCAGTGCACGGCAGGCCACCGCCGGTGGGCACACTACGCATTTCCCGCGAGTCGCCACGGCGGACAAGCGCGCGAACAGCGCGCGTGGAACGGACGTGCGCCCGCTCAGCCGGCGAGCAGTCGTTCGAGCGCCGCACGATCCGGCAGATCGTCAGGGCGCTGGAGCTGCCCGGTGCGCACGTACAGGAACACGGCCGCGACGGCTGAGAGCGGCACGCCGGCCAGTTCGGCCCAGGCCAGCCGGTAGATCGCGAGCTGGAGCGGGTCGGCGTTCGCTGCGCGGTTGGTCTTCCAGTCCACGACCTCGTACGTGCCGTCCGGCTCGCGGTACACGGCGTCGATGCGCCCGCGGATGATGTGCCCGCCGAGCAGCAGCTGGAACGGAGCCTCGACGCGATGGGGCTCCCGGTCCGCGAACGGCGTGCGCAGGAAGGCCTCTTTCAGCGCGACCAGGTCGTCGGCG
The DNA here is from genome assembly GCA_050725375.1 of Actinocrinis sp. Taxonomy (GTDB): domain Bacteria; phylum Actinomycetota; class Actinomycetes; order Streptomycetales; family Catenulisporaceae; genus Actinocrinis. The sequence goes on from JBOHCW010000063.1 coordinate 3,001, forward strand.
CCGTCGACCTCGTCCTCGGCGAGCAGGTCGAGATCGTCCTGGTCGAAGAGGGTCTGCTGGCCGAACCGGTGCTCGACCCAGGCGTGGAACTCGGTGCCGCGCCTGGCCTGCGGCGCCGGCGGACGCGGCATCGGCCGGAAGAGGTCTTCGGCGAAGGCGTCCGGGTCCGCGGCGTACGACACGAGTCGGGTGGCGGACAGCGTGCGCGGCATCGTTACGTCGAACCGTACGTCGCGGGACCGGCGCAGCTCGTCGAGCAGCGCGTCCATGTCTGCGTCCCATCCGGCGACGACGGCGCGCTGCTCGGGCGGCAGCGCGCCGATCCCGCTCGCGGACCGCGCGGCGGCCCGCTCGCCGGCTGACGGCCCGTCAATCGCCGGCGCTTCGACGGCGAGCGCGCGCAACTGGGCGAGCACGGCGTCGGCCGCGCGGCGGCGCCACTGGCGCGGCTCGCCGTCGAGGTCCGGCGGCCAGGCCATGTCCCGCGACGCCGTGAGCGCTGGATTCTGCTCGTCCTCCCCCGGCGGCTCGGTCCACACCGGCACCTCGCCGTTGAGCTCATCGTCGAGGCAGTGCTCCCGCAACGCGGCCAGCATCGCGTTCGGCTCACGGCTCTTCAACTGGGTCGGACCCCAGTAGTGGCCCGACGCGATCAGCAACGACTTGGCGCGCGTGAGGGTCACGTAGTTCAGGCGCAGGTTCTCCAGCTCGGCGTGCTCGCGCATCGCCGCGTCGAAGCCCTCGAAGGCGATCTTGTCGCGCTCCGGTTCCAGCCGCGGCATCGGGTCGCCGCGCAGCTCGTGCGGCAGCTTCGAGCGCTTCGTCGTCCACTTGTCCGTCTTGGCCGGCTCGGCGAACTGGTGCGGGACGACCACGGCCTCCCACTCCAGGCCCTTGGCCTTGTGCATCGTGAGGATCTTGACCGTGTGCGCGGCGGTCGGCGGCAGGTCCACGTCCAGACCGCGCTCGTGATCGGCGCCGGCCTTGAGGAACGCGCGGAACGCGGTGGCCGACTGTTCCCCGTCCAGGTCGACGAAGTTGCCTGCGACGTGCAGGAACGCGCCGACGGTCTCCGCGCAGCGCTGGCGGTACGCGGCTGGAGACGCGGCGATCTCCACGTCGAGACCGGTCTCCTGCATGATGCGGTGCAGCACGTCGAGCACCGGCTCGGACAGGCTGCGGCGCAGCCTGCGGATCTCGGCGGCGAACCGGGCGAAGCGGCGCAGCGCCTCCGGCGAGAACGGCAGCCGGTCGCCGGGATCGGCCAGCGCGTCGGAGAGCGAGACCACGTCGGTCGGATCGCTGTTCGCCGCGGCGCGGTCCAACGGGGTCTCGGTCGGATCGTGTGGCGGGCGGACCAGTTCGCGCGCGCGCTTGCCGAGCAGGGCGAGGTCGCGCGGGCCGATCCGCCAGCGCGGGCCGGACAGCAGCCGCACCAGCGAGGCGTTGGCGATCGGGTCGTCGACCACGTCGAGCATCGCGGCCAGATCGGCGATCTCCGGCAGGTCGAGCAGCCCGGACAGGCCCACTACCTCCACCGGCACGCCCCGGCCGTGCAGTTCGGCGTACAGCTCCGGGATCTGGTCGCCCTTGCGCACCAGGATCGCGATCTGCGACCAGGGCACCCGCCCCTCCAGTTCCTGCACCCGCTCGCCGAGCCAGCGCACCTCGTCGGCGTAGGTCGGCAGCAGCGCGGCGACCGCGTATCCGAGGTCTGCCTTCTCGGCCGCCGGCGCGAGTTCGCGCACCGAGCCGTGGTGCCGGCGCAGCTCGGCGGACTGCCGGTTGGCGAACGCGAGCAGGCGGCCGCCGCTGCGCCGGTTCTCGGTCAGCGGGTAGACCCGGGCCGGGCCGCCGTCGCGGCGGCGGAAGTGCGCGGGGAACTGGTCGATGTTCGCCGCGGACGCGCCGCGCCAGCCGTAGATGGACTGGCACGGGTCGCCGACCGCGGTCACCGCGTGCCCGAGCCCGTCGCCCGGATCGGGCCCGCTGAACAGCGCCGAGAGCATCCGCCGCTGGGCCACCGACGTGTCCTGATACTCGTCGAGCAGCACGACCCGGTACCGGCCGCGCTCGATCCTGCCGACCTCGGGCACCTGCTCGGCCAGCCGGGTGCCCAGCGCCATCTGGTCGCCGAAGTCCATCAGCTCGCGCTGCGCCTTGAGCCTGCGGTAGGACTCGACCATGCTCAGCAGATCGAAGCGTTCGCGCGCCTTGGCCGCCGCTTCGAGGAAGCGCTCGTAGATACGGCTGCTGCGGTTGGTGGTCCGGCTGCGCCCCATGACCGACTTGCCGGTCGCCGGGTCGCGGAACCGTTCGGCGGCCTCGGCGAAGGCGCGGTCGTGCGCGGCCAGCCGTTCCGGGGTGACCACGTGCTCGGACAGCTCGGCGTCCAGGTCGATCAGGTCCCTGGTGATGTTCACGATGCTGCCGCGCAGCGCCTCGAACGGACCGCTCGCCGTGCGAACCACGCGTGCGGCCAACGTGTACCGACTGGCGTCGGCGAGCAGCCGGGTCGACGGTTCGAGGCCGAGCCGCAGGCCGTGCTCCTTGATCAGCCGATCGGCGAAGGCGTGGTACGTGGAGATCACCGGCTCGCCGGCCTCGCCGGTGCCGCCGCCGTCGAGGTCGATCTCGCCGTCGCCGATCAGCCCGGCCGCGGTCAGCGCGGCGGTGACCCGTTCGCGCAGCTCCGCGGCCGCCTTGTTGGTGAAGGTCAGGCCGAGCACTTCGCCGGGCGCGACCACGCCGGTCGCCACCAGCCAGACCACCCGCGCGGCCATCACGGTCGTCTTGCCGGAGCCCGCGCCGGCCACGATGACGCCGGGCGCCAGCGGCGCGGTGATCGCGGCGATCTGCTCGTCGGTGTACGGCACGCCGAGCACGCGTGCGAGGTCACGCGGCGTCTCGATGTGCATCGCCGAACGGCGCGGCGGCTCGGGCCGGGTCAGGTCGGATGCGCTCATGTCGGCAGCTCCCGGCCCTCAGGCTGGCGCGGGCACGCCTTACGCAACCGGCAGACCGCACACACGGTGTTCTCGCCATACGCGTGGAAGCGCTCGTCGAGCACACGTTGGGCCACGTCCGCGACCAGGTCCGCAGCCCACTGCGGGTCGGGCTGCGTGCTGCGCCCTGGCTGGACGAGCACGGTCGGGCCGGGCGAATCGCTGCGGTCGCGCGGATAGACCAGCTCTGCCTGCGCGACAACGGTTTGGGGTTCGGGCCCGGGGTCGAGGTCCAGCTCTAGCTGCACCGGACCCTGCCGCGGCAGTCGCGGCTCGGCTTCGGTGCGCGCGGCCTGGTAGGCGCCGGACTCGACGACCAGCTGATAGACGCCCAGTTGCGGATCGCGCCGCACCTCGGGCTTCGACTTCGGACTCACCGAGGTCTTGAAGTCCACCAGGTAGACCCGGCCCTCGGCGTCCACCTCGATCCGGTCGATCGCGCCGCGCAGCCGCACCGGGACGCCGCCGACGGTCAGCGAGATCTCGAAGCCGTGCTCGGCGGCCGCGACCGACCGGCCGTCGTGCCGGCTCTCATGCCAGTACAGGAAACGTTCGAGCGCGCGGCGGGCGATCCGCCGCTCCTGCTCGGACTTCCAGGGAGCGTCGAACGGCAGCGTGTCCCAGACCCGGTCGAGCCGGTCCATCAGCACGTCGATGTCGGGTTGGGTCGTGCCGACCGCGACCTCTTCGGCCAGCGCGTGGAAGAGCACGCCGATGCCCTGCGCCTCGGTCGAGGGCTCGGTCGCCGCGGCCTGGCTTTCCAGGAACCAGCGCAGCCCACACGCGTCGAGCGAGGCGACCGCGCTCGCGGACAGGGGCACGGCCGCGTTCGGATCGACGATCGGGGTGTCGTTCCGCGTGTAGTCGTACAGGCCCCACCACTGGCGCGGATGCGCGCTCGGCACCAGGCGCGCACCATCCGCGGCCGTCGCCGCCGCGAGCCCGGCCAGCCGCCGGACCGCCTCGGCGCGCAGCAGGTCGGGCGCGGCCGGATCGGTGGCGGCGCGGCGAAGATCGGCGACCAGCGCGGCCACGTTCAGCGGCCGGCGGCGAAACCCCGCGGACCGGCGCACCTCGACTCCCAGTTCGCCCAGGAACCGGGACGGCGACTCGCCCTCCTCGTCCTCGCCCTCGACGGCGGTGACCACGAGCCGTTCCCGTGCGCGTGTGGCCGCCACGTAGAAGAGGCGTCGCTCCTCGGCGAGGATCGCGGCTGCGGTCGGCGGGTCGGCCAGTTCGCCGCGGCCGATCCGGTCCGGTTCCAGCAGTGAGCCGCGGTGGCGCAGATCGGGCCACAGTCCTTCCTGGACGCCGGCGACCACGACGAGGCGCCATTGCAGGCCCTTGGACCGGTGCGCCGTGAGTACCTGGGCCGCGCCGCCGCGCGAGGCCTTCTCGGCGAGCGTGTCCGCGGCGATGGCCTGCGCTTGCAGACCGTTGATGAAGTCGGTGACGCCGACGTATCCGGCGCGTTCCTGCGCCCGCGCGGCCAGGGCGAACAGGGCGATGACCGCGTCCAGGTCGCGGTCCGCGTGCCGGCCGGCCGACCCGCCGCGCTCGACCGCGCGCCGCAGCCGCTCCGGCCATCCGGTGCGCACCGGCGGCCTCGCCCGGACGTCGCCGTTCCAGAGCAGCCAGAGGGCGTCCTCGACGACCCCGCCCTCGGTAAGCCGGTCGCGGGCGGCTTCCAACAGCCGGGCGAGAACGAGGGCCGGCCCGGCAATCTGCGGGTCGATCGCGGCGAGCAGCCTCGGGTCGGCCACGGCCTCTCGGATCAGGTGCTCGGCAGGGCGCGCGACCGGTGTCCGTTCGGGCACGGTGACACCGGACTGCCGATCGACACCGGACTGCACAGCGACACCGGACTGCACAGCGTCGTCGTAATCGGCCGGATCCGGAGTGGTCTCGGGTGTGGATTCCGTGGCGTTTCGGATTTCGCCGGAATCGGTTTCCGGGTCGTCGGCGGTTTCCGCGGCACCGTTGGATCCGGGGCTGGATTCCGCCGAACGCGCCGCACGTGCGGCGGCGAGCGCGGTCTGCTCCTCGGTGCGCAGCGCACGGCCGAGGCGGCGCAGGTCCGCGCTGTCCATTCCGCCGAGCGGACCGGTCAACAGCGAGCGTGCCACGTCCGTGGTCAGTGCGGCGGGCTCGGCGGCGCAGCGCAGCGCGGTCAGCAGTGTGCCGACCGCCGGCTCCTGCGCGAGCGGAAGGTCGTCGCCGAGCACCTCTGCCGGCACGTTCGCGGTCAGCAGCGCCCGGCGCACCGGCGCGAGCTGCTGGCCGTCGCGGACCAGTACCGCCATCTGGTCCCAGGGCACCCGGTCCTCAAGGTGCGCGCGCCGCAGCAGATCCGCGACAGCGGCCAGCTGTCCGGCCTCGTCCGGAAACGTGATCGCCTCCACGCGTCCGCCGACGCCGTAAGGCCACCGCCGTTCCTCGCGCCGATCGTCCGACGACGGGTCAGCTGCCTCTGCAGTCGCCGTGTCAGCAGGCATCGTGTCGGCGGGCATCGTGTCAGCAGGCATCGTGTCGGCAGGCATCGTGTCGGCAGGCACGGCCGAGTACAGGTCGCGGTGCCTGCGTACGTCCTCGGCCGGCAGTCTGGCGACCGGTATCCGCTTGGCCACCTCACGCGAGGCGCGCAGCAGCGTCGGGCCGGCGCGGCGACTGGTCTGCAGCACCTTGATGGGCGCGGGCTGTCCGTCACGCTGGGCGAACGTCTCGGGGAAGTCGAGGATGCCGTTCAGGTCGGCGCCGCGGACCGCGTAGATCGACTGGTCCGGATCGCCGACCGCGACCAGGTCGCGGCCGTCCCCGGCCAGCGCTTTGAGCAGGCGCACCTGCGAGGCGTCGGTGTCCTGGTATTCGTCGACGAACACGGCCCGGTACCGGCGGCGCAGCGCCGCGCGCACGTCCTGCGACTCGCTCAGCAGGACCGCGCGATGCACCAGCTCCGCGTAGTCCAGCACGCCGCGCGCGTCTGCCACGTCCAGATACTCGGCGAAGAACGACGCGGCGGCCCGCCAGTCCGCACGGTCGGCCCGCTTGGCGAACACGTCCAGGTCCTCGGGGTCCAGGCCCAGGCCCCGGGCGCGGGACAGCACGCCGCGCAGCTCCTCGGCGAAGC
>JBOHCW010000064.1:0-5142 GCA_050725375.1 Actinocrinis sp.
GGGCGCGCTCGCCGAGTATGTCAGGACCATGTCGGGAGCGGTCCGCAGCAGCCACCCGCAGACCTCGTTCGCCGCGGTGGGCGCCGAAGCCGCCTCGTTGATGGCGCGGCATCCGAATTCCTCGCACCTCGGTCCCGAATCACCGCTGGGCGCACTGTACCGGCGCGGCGCGATGGTCCTGCTGCTCGGCGTCGGCTATGAGGTGTGCACGGTTTTCCACCTGGCCGAGTACCTCTACGCCGAATTGCCGAAACGCGGGTATCGGGCCCGCGGCTCGGCCGCCGCGCCCGGCTCGGACGGCTGGCTCGACTTCGAGGACATCGACTGCGACGACGACGACTTCCGTCTGCTCGGCAAGGAATTCGAGGTCGAATTCGCGATCACCGCCCGGCCGGCGGGCCGCGCGCCGTCCCGGCTCTTCCCGGCCAAGGACGCGGTCGACTTCGCCGTCGGCTGGATGCGGCGCGAACGGCGCTGACCCGGCGCGCGGCGCGGCGCCGGTTCGCGCCTCTTCCCCCAGAGAAACAGCGTTCTTATCATCAGTCGGGGGTGTGCGCAACGACGCGAGCGGCTCGTCGCCTACGGGAGGGTGCATGCCGGGCTCAAGTGGCCAGCCACGCGAGTCCTCGCTGTTCTTTTTCAGCTACGCGCACGCGCACTGGGACGATCCCGCCGACCAGCGCGACGCCGACTACTGGGTCGACCGCTTCCACGGCCGCCTGTGCGCGGAACTCGAGAAAATCATGGAACCCTCGCAGGGGCGCAACACCGGCTTCATCGACCGCCGGATGAAAGTCGGCGACAACTGGCAGGACGAGGTCGCCGAGCGGCTGGCGCACTGCGCCGTCTTCGTGCCGTTGTACACGAAGCGGTATTTCCGCAGCCAGGAATGCGGGCGCGAGTGGTCGGTGATCCGCCAGCGCCAGGACATGCACGTCGCGGCGGCCAATCGGTGCCCCAACATCGTGATCCCCGTGTTGTGGGAGCCGCTGGTCCCTGAAGACATGCCGACGTGGGTGCGCAGCATCCACTACCAGAGCGAGGACCTGGGCGACACGTACCATCGCAAAGGCCTGGAAGGGCTCTCCAGGCTGCAGGACTATCGCCACGACTACGAGGCCGCGGTGAAACACATCGCGCGCCGGATCGCCGACGTCGCACAGGGTCCGGAGCAACTGCGCCCGCTTTACGAGGTGCCGAAATTCCGGCAGCTGCCCGACGCGTTCGCTGCGGACGGCAATCCCTCCGGCGGCAACGGTTCGGTACGCATCACCGTGGCCGCGCTCAGCACCGCGTCGAGAATGCCCGACGGGCGCGGCGGCGAGTGGTACGGCGACTCGGCGATGGACTGGTGCCCGTATCGGGATCCCGATTCCAGGGGCCTGATCACCCCGCTCGCCTGGCGCGCGTCGGACGTGGCCCAGCGGCGGGAGTACGACACTGAGGTCACCGTCCTGAACCCGCGCTCCGAGGAGGTGCGCGGCGCCGGCGCGCCGTCCGCGCCGACCCTGATGCTGGTGGACCCGTGGTCGACGCTCGACGAGACCTGGCAGGGACTGCTGCGCCGGCTCGACAACGCCCTGAGAACGAAGCCGTGGGTGAGGATCATCCTGCCGTGGAACGCGCACGATGTGGAGACGGTCGCCAACTCGGTCGTGCTGCACTCGGGGATCGAGCGCACGTTCGGGCGCAGCCTGGCGTTGGGCCGCATCCTGCCGCGCCGCGGCGAACTCGGGCCGTCCAGCAGCGCGGCCTTCGGCCCCGCGGTGAGCGAGGCGATCCGGGTGGCGCAGACCGAGTTCGCGAAGAACACCCACAAATTCCTGCCGCCGGGGCCGTATCCCGGCAAGCCGCGGCTGCGCGGCCCGGGGGGCGGCACCGCGCCGCGTCCGGCGGATGGCCCGCGGGCCGGGGAGGACAGCGATGACCGCGACTGAGCACGGACGGGTCGTCACCTTCTACTCGTACAAGGGCGGCACAGGGCGCACGATGGCCCTGGCCAACACGGCCTGGATCCTGGCGGCCAACGGCCGGCGGGTGCTGGTGGCGGACTGGGACCTCGAATCGCCGGGCCTGCACCGCTTCTTCCGCCCGTTCCTCGACCCGGCCGCGATCGCCGCGACCCCGGGCATCATCGACATGATCCGCGAGTATCAGTGGGCGACGCTGCGCAACGAGCAGCGCGCGCTCGACTGGCACCGGGACTACGCCCGCGTGCAGAAGTACGCGCTTTCCCTCGGCTGGGACTTCCCCGACGGCGGGAGGCTGGACTTCCTGTCCGCAGGACGGCAGAACCGCGACTACTCCAGCAGCGTCGCGATGATCGACTGGGACGCGTTCTACGCCGAGCACGGCGGCGGCCTGTACTTCGACGCGCTGCGTGAGGATATGCGCGAGAACTACGACTACACGCTGATCGACAGCCGCACGGGCCTGAGCGACGTCGCCGACATCTGCACCGTGCATCTGCCGGACATCCTCGTGGACTGTTTCACCCTCAGCGAGCAGGGCATCGACGGAGCCGCCGCGATCGCGCGGGACATCGTCGAGCAGTATCCCGAGCGCGGTATCAGGATTCTGCCGGTACCGATGCGGATCGACGACGGCGAGAAGGAGAAGGCCGACGCAGGCCGCGCGCAGGCCCGCGCCCGGTTCGAGGGCTTCCCGAACCAGACCGCGCCGCAGGACGCCGGCCGGTACTGGGGTTCGGTCGAGGTGCCGTACCGGCCGTTCTACGCGTACGAGGAGACGCTGGCCACCTTCGGCGACCCGCCCGGCCTGCCCAACTCGGTGCTCTCCGCGCTGGAGCGGCTGACCTCCTGGATCACTGACGGGGCGGTCGCCTCGCTGCCCCCGCTCAACGAGCCCGAGCGGCTGCGCGTGCTGTCCTCCTTCGCCCGGCGCCGGCCGCCGAGCGCGTCCGACCTGCTGCTCAGTTACGTCCCCGAGGACCGGATGTGGGCGGAGTGGGTGAACGCCGTGCTCACCGCCGCGGGGTTCACCGTCGTGCTGATCGACTCCAGCACGCCGCGGCCGGCCGAGCTCGGCGAGCCGGTCCGGCATCGCAGCGTCGTGATCGTGTCGCAGGCGTACGCGCGCTCCGCCCAGGCCCTGGACTTCGCGCGCGCGGTCGCGGAGACCGACCCGTCGGGCAACCGCCGCCAACTGGTGCCGGTCATGGTCTCGGACGTGCGCCCCACGCCGCCGCTGACCGACCGGTTGGCCGCCGACCTGAGCGGCGCCGACCCCGACCGGGCGATCGGGGCGCTGATGCAGGCGGTCGACTACACCGGCCCGCTGCCCGAGGTCTTCACCGTCCGCTACCCCGGGTCGATTCCGCCGGTGTGGAACGTCCAGCCGCGCAACGTGGGCTTCACCGGCCGCAACACGGTGCTCGAACACCTGCGGGACCAGCTGGGCCGCAGCCCGCTGTCCGTCGTGCTCCCCGTCGCGCTGCACGGACTCGGCGGCGTGGGCAAGACCCAGGTCGCCCTGGAGTACGCGCACCGGTTCAAGGCCGACTACGACCTCGTATGGTGGATCGACGCCGAGCAGCCGGACCAGATCAACCGCTCGCTGGCCGAGTTGGCCGCACGCCTGGGCATCCGGGTGGGCGAGAGCTATACCGACGCGGCCCGCGAGGCTCGCGAGCTGCTGCGCACCGGCAAGCCGTACCAGCGCTGGCTGCTGATCTTCGACAACGCCGACGACCCGAACGACCTGCGCGACTACCTGCCCACCGGCGGGGGCCTGGGCCACATCCTGATCACCTCGCGCAACCAGACCTGGACCACCGTGGCCGATCCCCTGGAGATCGACGTGTTCGTGCGCGCCGAGAGCATGGAGCACCTGGTGCGCCGGGTGCCCACGCTCGACCCGCCGGGGGCGCAGCAGCTGGCCGAGGTGCTCGGCGACCTGCCGCTGGCGGTGGAGCTGGCGGCGGCGTGGCTCGCGGACACCGGCGCGCCGGTCGGCCAATACCTCGACATGCTCCAGCGGGAGAGCACCACCAAGGTCCTCTCGCTCAGCCAGGCCAGCGGCTATCCGCGCAACCTGGAGGCCACCTGGAAGATCTCGCTGGACCGGCTCGCCGAGCGCTCGAAGGCCGCGGTGTACCTGCTGAAGCTGTGCTCGTACTTCGCCCCGGAGATCTCGGTGGAGCTGATCTACCGGCCGCAGACCATCGAGGCGCTGGTGCCGCTGGACGGCTCGCTGCGGGTGCCGCTGATGCTCGGCCGGATCACCCAGGAGATCAGCAAGCTGGCGCTGGCGAAGGTGGACCTGCAGGGCAGCTCCATCCAGATCCACCGGCTGGTGCAGTCATACCTGCGCGACCAGATGGACGCGGCCGAGCAGTCCGACATCGTGCACCGGGTGCACCACATCCTGGCCTCGGCCCGCCCGACCCGCGGCGACACCGACGACCCGCGCAACTGGCCGGCGTATCAGGTGATCTGGCCGCACCTGGGCCCGTCGCAGGCGGTCACCTGCGACGAGGAGCCGGTGCGGCAGCTGCTGATCGACCGGGTGCGCTTCCTGTGGAAGAGCGGCGACTTCGAGCGCGGACTGGCCCTGGCCGACCAGCTCGACGAGTCGTGGACCGCGTCGCTGGCCGGGCGCACGGCGCAGGCACAGGCCGGGCAGGAGCAGGAGCTGCTGCGCCGCCAGCTGCTGCACCTGCGCTTCCACATCGCCAACATCCGCCGCTCGCAGGGCGAGTTCGAGGCGGCCGGCGACATCGACCGGGCCACGCTGGAAGAACAGCGGCACGTCCTGCCGCCGGACGACCTGCACACGCTGATGACCGCGGGCGGACTGGCCGCGGACCTTCGGGCCCTGGGCCGCTTCTCCGAGTCGCTGGCCATGGACCGGTCGACCTACGAGAGCCTCAAGGAGATCTTCGGCGAGGACCACGAGCGGACCCTCGCCGCGGCGAACAACCTGGCCGTGTCCTACCGGCTGGTCGGGGACTGCTTCACCGCGCGCGAGATCGACAGCGACACGCTGGAGCGCCGCCGCACCGTGCTGGGCCCGAACCACCCGTACGCGCTGTACTCGGCGACCAACCTGGCCCGCGACCTGCGCGAGGTCGGCGAATATCAGCGCTCGATCGACCTCTTGCGGGCCGCCTACACCGACTTC
>JBOHCW010000065.1:0-4726 GCA_050725375.1 Actinocrinis sp.
CCCCTCGGTCTTTCGGCCGAAGAAGCCGCGCTGGGCGCGGTCCAGGGCCGGCTGAAGCACCGGGCGCAGCGCACGGAAGTCCTCAGCGCCCACCACGTGCAGCGTGGCGCGCATCATGCCACCGCGCACGGCTCGACGTTCCGTCAGCAGCCGGGCCAGCTCGTCGTGTTCGAACTCTTCGAGGCGCGTCCACAGGCCGACATACGGCGGATCGTTCAGCTGCGCCTGCAACCCGACCAGATGCTCGATCGCCTCCGCGGCGGACATGCGCACGCGCCGCGCGAGCAACTGCCGTTCCAGCGTGGCCCGATTGAGCTCGCGAACGGTCAGTACTCTGCGCGGCGCGGCGACGGTTTCTTTCGCAGGCTTCACGCCCTTACCGGTACCAGCGCTCAACGCAGCGGCCGGAAGAACTCGCGTAGCTCGCCGACCAGGACGTCCGGGCATTCCACCGCGGGGAAGTGGCCGCCGCTTTCGAGATCGTGCCACATCCGCAGGTCGCGGAAGCGGCCCTCGCACCACGGCCGGGGCATCCGGGCGTCGCCGGGGAACAGGCTGCATCCGGTCGGGATCTCGACCGGGAGCATCGCGGCCTTGTTGTGGCTCTCCCAGTACAGCCGCGCCGAGGACGCGGCGGTGTTGGTCAGCCAGTAGATCGAGGCGGCGTCCAGTAGCCGGTCGCGCGGGACCGCCTTCTCCAGGTCGCCGTCGTGCCCGCTCCAGCTCCAGTACTTCTCCGCGATCCACGCCAGCTGTCCCGCCGGACAGTCGGCGAGCCCGTAGCCCAGGGTTTGCGGCTTGGTGGACTGGATCGCGGAGTAGCCGGTCTCGGTACGCCCGAACTCCTTGAGCGCGGCCAGCCCCGCGTAGTCCCGGTCGGACAGCTCCACCTGTTGCCGCGGAGCAGTCGCGAAGGGCATGGTGATGTGGATGCCGACCAGGCCCTGCGGCGCGATCGAGCCGAGGTGCGCGGTGATGAAGGACCCGAAGTCGCCGCCGTGTGCGCCGTACCGCGGGTAGCCCAGCCGCCGCATCAGCCGCTCCCACAGGCCGGCGATGCGCTCCACGGTGTGCCCCGGCCGGTCCGGCCGCGCGCTGAATCCGAAGCCGGGCAGCGACGGGCAGACGACGTGGAACGCGTCGGCCGGGTCGCCGGACTCGGGGCGGGTCAGCGGCGCGATCACATCTTCGAACTCGGCGAAGGTTCCCGGCCAGCCGTGCGTGACCAGCAGCGGCAACGCGTCGGCGTGCGGCGAGCGAGCGTGCACGAAGTGGACCGCGGTGCCGTCGAGGTCGGTGCGGAAGTGTTCGAGCCCGTTCAGCCGCGACTCGGTGGCGCGCCAGTCGTAACCGTCCGCCCAATAGGAACTCAGCTCCCGCAGATAGTCCAGCGGGACGCCTTGGGACCAGTCGTCGACGGTCTCGGCGTCGGGCCAGCGGGTCGCGGCGAGCCGGGCGCGCAGGTCGGCCAGGTCCGAATCCGCGATCGCGATGCGGAAGGAGGTGATGTCGTTGTCCATCGCCGGCTCCTCTGTCATCTGAGAGGTCGTTTGATTCCGTTTCGGGGGCGCAACGGAATCAGACGACCTCTGAGCTCTGCATGTATATGCCTTGCTGGGAGGGCGCTACGGGAGCAGCTGATTCTCGGGCAGGTCCACGCTCATCCCGTCGCAGTGCTCGGTGACGGCGAGCTGGCAGCCGAGTCGGCTGGTCGGGCGGCGCGGGGTGGAGGTGGTCTCCAGGACCTCGTCCTCCAGCGGATGGATCGGCGAGATGTCGCGGGCGACGCGCTCATCCTCCGCCAGGAAGAGATGGCAGGTGCCGCACATTCCGGCGCCGCCGCACTCCGCCACGATGCCGGCGACGCCTTGGCGCATCGCGCCGCGCATCAGGCTGGTACCGATCGGGACCTCGACGGTGTCGCTGGTTCCGTCGGACCGCACGTAGGTGATCTGGGGCACGCGGCCTCCTCGACTCGGATTCGGCTGGGACGGGGCCGGCTCAGGCGGCGCCCGCAAGGACTTCCACCGCAGCCAGCGTTCGCCGCGCCTTGATGTGCTCCGCCGGGCGGTTGATCGACTCGACGCCGAGCAGCCGGTCGCCGGCGAAACAGTGCACGGAGAATCGGCCTCCCGCGGGGTCGCCGACCACTTCGACGCGGTCGTGGCCGGTGGTGATCCCGGCGATCTGGATCTTGTCCGAGTACTGATCGGTCCAGAACCAGGGCACCGCGCTGTACCGCCGGCCCCGCACCCCGCCGCCGGCGATGTACTCGGCCACGCACTTGGCCTGGTCAGTCGCGTTCTGCACGGATTCGAGCCGCAGCGGCGCGTCGGCGTACGGACTGGGGAACCGCGCGCAGTCGCCGACGGCGTGGATCGAGGGATCACTGGTGCGCAGATGCGCGTCGACCACGATCCCGTTGGCCACGGCCAGACCCGCGTCCTCGGCGAGCCCCGTGTCCGGCAGCACGCCGATGCCGACGAGTACCAGGTCTGCGGGTACTGATTCGCCGCCGCGCAGCCGGACCGCGCGCAGCGATCCGCCCGGGTCGCTCTCGATCGCCTCGACCCGCCTGCCGAACAGGATCTTCACGCCACGACCGCGATGCAGTTCGGCCACGTGCTCGGAGACCGGCACGGAGACGGCGCGCGCGAGCACCCGGTCAAGCGCCTCGATCACGGTCACCTCGTGGCCCGCCGCGCGGGCGGCCGCCGCGGCTTCGAGTCCGGTGAATCCGGCCCCGATGACGACCAGGCGGCGCGGTGTCGCCAGGCGCTCGCGCAGCGCCGTGGCCTCGGCGAGCGTGCGCAGCACGAGCACGTCGGGGTGGTCCGCACCCGGCACCGGAAGCTGCCGCGGCGTGGCACCCAGCGCCAGGACCAGCCGCTTGAACGGCAGCCGCTCCCCGGACGCGAGCTCCACGGCGCGCCATTCCCGGTCGATTTCGACCACGCGAGTGCCGAGCACCAGATCGATGCCGTGACTCTCATAGAAGGCCGCGGTCCGCAGCTCGATCGCCTCCGCGCCGAGCTGCCCGGCGAGGAACTGCTTCGAGAGCGGCGGCCGGTCGTAAGGCGGATGCGGTTCGGCGCCGACGAGAGTCAGCGGGCCGTCGAAGCCGCGCTCCCGCAGGGAGGCCGCGGCCTGCATGCCGCCCTGCCCCGCGCCCACGATGACGATCGGCGATCCAGCCATTGCTCGGTCACACCTGCTTTTCCGGGAGGAGCACCACGAGGGCGCTCAGGTCTTCGGTGATCGGCAGCTGGCAGGACAGCCGGCTGTTGGCGCGCCGCGGGCTGGCCGTGCAGTCCAGCAGCTCGTCCTCGTTCTCGTCGATCGGGGGCAGCGGCACCGCGCAGTGCTCGACATAAACGTGGCAGGTGGCGCAGATGCCGTCGCCGCTGCACTCGCCCTCGATGCCGTCCACTCCGTTGGCCAGGGCGCCGCGCATCACATTGCTGCCGGCCGGCACATCCAGCACAGTCGTGGTCCCGTCCGGATGACGGTAGGTGATCGTGGCCATCAGACCTCCGGGAATCCGTTCGCCGGCTCGGGCAGTCGGCGCCATCCAGTCGAACCGGGCCGGCCGCACCGCGGACCAGCCGGCGAACGTGCACGTCGCGACCGGGCGGCCCGGTCGACGCCGGCGCGGCCGGGGCCGCGGCATCGTGTCATCGGGGCCCTACCACGCGACCGGCATCTCGTAGACGCCGTACATGACATTGCCGTCCTTGTAGCGCAGCTCGTTCCACGGCTTGGCCATGCGCAGGTCGGGCAGCCGCTCGAACAGCGTCCTGATGACGATGGCCAGTTCCACGCGGGCGATCTCGGCGCCGATGCAGTGGTGGATGCCGTGCCCGAACGCCACGTGGTGGCGCGACTCGCGGTGGACGTCGAGCGTGTCAGGGTCCTCGAACGCCGCCGGGTCGCGGTTGGCGGCCATGCCGAGCACGATGATGCCCTCGCCCTCGCGCACCGTCACGTCGCCGACCCGCATGTCCTCCATCGCGACTCGGGAGGTGGCCAGGTCGCCGGGCGAGAGGTAACGCAGCAGCTCCTCGACCGCGTCCGGGATCAGCGAGGGGTCCTGCTTGATCTCCTCGAGCTGGTCGGGGTATTCGAGCAGGGTCATGGTGCTCAGCGCGATCATCGCCGCGCTGGTCTCGTGGCCGCCGTTGAGCAGCAGCCGAGTGACGTTGCACATCTCCCGCCGGTCGTAGATGCCCTCGGCGCGGTACTTGGCGATCATCCGGCTGATCAGGTCGTCGCCCGGCTCCCGCTCCTTGCGCTCGACCAGCGTCTGCAGGTAGGCGCCGAACCCGGTGATCGCCTTCTCGCGCTCCGCGGCCGAGCTGCCGCCGCCGAACAGCACCTCGGTGAACGAGTGCAGCACCGACTGGTCCTCGCTGGGGACGCCGAGGATGCCGCAGACGATGGTCAGCGGCACCTTCAGCGCGAGATCGTGCACGAGGTCGGCCGGCGGGCCCTTCGCCACCATCGCGTCGATGCACTCGTCGACGATCTCCTGCATGCGCGGACGCATGTCCATCACGCGCTTCTTGGTGAACTCGCCGGACAGCGCCGCCATCCGGCGGTGCAGGGTGTGCTTCGGCGGGTCCCAGCCGATGAACGAGCAGTCCGTCTTGAACTGCTCGGGAATCGGGATGTAGTAGGGGAACCCGTCGTGCGCGCGGTCCGAGCTGGAGCGCGGGTCGGTCAGGAC
>JBOHCW010000066.1:0-2934 GCA_050725375.1 Actinocrinis sp.
CACCGTCGCGCCGGTGAGCGTGTACCGCACGACCGGCTCGGTCGGGAACGCGAACGCGGTGCTGACCGGCGGCGCCACCTCCCTGACCGGAAGCGGCTCGTCGATCACGCTCGACTTCGGCGAGGAGGTCGGCGGCCTGGCCACGCTGCACTTCGCCGCCTCCTCGGGCAGCGGGCAGCGGCTCGGCCTGGCGTTCAGCGAGTCGTCGCAGTACGTGGGCACCGCGAGCGACGCGAGCAACGGCGGCGGCGGCAGCGACGGCGCGATCTACGCCGACGCCGCGCCCGGCTCGACCTGGACCATGCCCCAGGCCCAGCTGCGCGGCGGATTCCGCTACCTGACACTGTTCGCGGACAGCGCGGGCACGATCGACCTGGACAACGTGTCGCTGGCCATCTCGTTCGCGCCGTCGATGAGCAACCTGCGCGACTACGACAACTACTTCTACTCCAGCGACCCGCTGCTCAACCGGATCTGGTACGCGGGCGCCTACACCGTCCAGACCAACACCATCGCGTCGAACACCGGTCGCGTGTGGGGCCCGCCCGCGACGGGCTGGAACAACAGCGCGGTCGTGGGCGTCGGCAGCGAGGTGCTGGTCGACGGCGCGAAGCGCGACCGCACGGTGTGGCCGGGCGACCTCGGGGTGTCCGTGCCGACCGAATACGCGTCCTTAGGCGACCTGACGCCTACGCGCAACGCGCTCACCACGCTCTACGACCACCAGGCCGCCTCCGGCCAACTGCCGTATGCGGGCCCTGAGGTCAACTTCTACGGCTCGGACACGTACCATCTCTGGACCCTGATCGGCACCGCGAACTACTTCCAGTACTCGCACGACACCGCCTGGCTCGCCGGCGAGTGGGCCAACTACCAGCGCGCCGTGCGGTACTCGCTGGCCGAGGTGGGCGGCGACGGGCTGATGTCCGTGCAGGGCGCGGCCGACTGGGCGCGCTCGGACCAGGGCGGGGAGAACATCGAGGCCAACGCCCTGCTCTACCAGAGCCTGGTCTCCGGCGCCCAGCTCGCCGGCGTCGAGCACGACACCGCGGACGCCGCGAGCTGGTCGGCGACCGCCGCGACGCTGAAGGCCGCGGTCAACGCGACGCTCTGGGACGCCGCCGCCGGCGCGTACCGCGACAACCCCGGCAGCGGCCTGCACCCGCAGGACGGCAACTCGCTCGCCGTCTGGTACGGCATCGCGTCGGCCGACCGGGCAAGCCGGGTCAGCGCGACGCTGACCACCGACTGGAACGCCTACGGCGCCACGACCCCGGAGAACGGCGGCCAGATCTCCACGTTCCCCGGCTCGATGGAACTCCAGGCGCACCTGCAGGCCGGCGATACGTCACAGGCGCTGGACCTGATGCGCCGCGAGTGGGGTTACATGCTCGACTCGCCGCTGGGGACCGGTAGCACGTTCTGGGAGGGCTACCTCGCCAACGGCCAGTTCGGCTACGGCGGCGCGTACATGAGCAACGCGCACGGCTGGTCCACCGGCCCGACCTCGGCACTGACCTTCTACGTGCTCGGCATCCGCCCGACGACCGCCGACGGCGGCTATGACATCGCGCCGCAGACCGGCGACCTGAGCAGCACGCAGGGCTCGCTCAAAACGCCGTTCGGCGACATCAAGGTGGCCTGGACCCACGACGTGGGGACGCGCACGTTCACCGAGTCGGTCAACGCGCCGACCCAGGCGGTGCACCAGATCGAGGTGCCTACCTACGGAGCGCGCACCCGCGTAACGGTCAACGGCCAACTGGTCTGGAACGGAACGCGCGCGCTCGCGTACGGCGCGCACCTGGAGAATGGCTACGTCGTGCTCACCGGCGCGCCGGCCCGGGCGGCGATCCGCAGCCAGGCGGAGGGAATCGTGCCGACGACGCTGTCCGTCGCCACGACGTCGAGCTCTGACACGCCGGCGCTGCCCGGCCAGAGCGTGACCATCCCGGTGACGGTCAGCGCGACCGGCGACCAGGTCGTGAGCGGTACCGTGACCGCGTCGGTGCCCGCGGGCTGGACCGCGACGCCGGCGAAGTTCGCGCTGGACACCCGCAACGGCCCGACCGACACCGTGGTCGACGTCACCGTGAAGACCCCCGCGGCGGCCACCGGCGGCCAACAGTCGATCGCCGTCACCGCGTCCGGCGGCGGCGTCCAGGCCGAGACGACGGCGCGGCTGCTCTCGTTCGGCAGCTGGCCGACCGGCACCACGGCGACGGCCTCCACCAGCCACGCGCCCAACACCTACAACGGCCAAGTGCGCACGTACGACGCGTCGAACGCCATCGACGACAACCTGGCCACGTTCTGGAACGACGACACTCCGGGACAGTTCCCCGACACCCTGACCGTCACCGCGCCGTCCCCGGTCGCCCTGGGCGGCGTCGGCTTCGCGTCGATCATCGACGGCGTGCCGACCGACTTCACCGTCCAGACCAGGGACGGCTCGGCCTGGGTGACTCAGGCCACTGTGTCGGCGAACTCGGCGCTGTACCGCTGGATCCCGTTCGCCGCCGCGGTGACGACCACGCAGGTGCGTGTCGTGGTGACCGGGACCCAGGACGGTTACACCCGCATCGCGGAGCTCACGCCGTAACGGCGCCGGGTTCAAGGACCAGGCGAAGGACCGAAGGCCGAAGACTCGCACGGATCAGTACCACTCAATGAGGAGTCTTATGCACAGCCATTACCGGCAGCGTGGCCGACGTGTCGCCCTGCCCGCCGCGGCCGTCGCCGCGCTGGCGCTGGCCGCCACCGCCGCACCGCCGCCCGCGTCCGCGGACGCGGTGCCCACCGCCGGACAGACGGCCGATCGGGCGCAGCCGTGGCAGCAGTACAACTTCGCGCCCGCGAGCCGCACCGTCGCGCCGGTGAGCGTGTACCGCACGACTGGCACGGTCGGGAACGCGAACGCGGTGCTGACCGGCG
>JBOHCW010000067.1:0-5978 GCA_050725375.1 Actinocrinis sp.
ATGCGGTCGTCCGTGAAAGCCCACAGGCTCTTGCGCAGCACGTAGTCCAACTCGCGCTCCCACTTGCCGGCGAGGAACGCGACGATCTCCTCGCGGCCGGTCAGGAAGGTCTCCCGGTTGCGCCAGACCGAGTCCTCGGTGTAGGCCAGGCTCACCCGGTGCGGATCACGGGAGTTCCACGCGTCCTCGGCGGCCTGGACCTTCTGCAGCGCGGTCTCGGCGGTGAACGGCGGCAGCGGAGGCCGGGACTCGGTCATGCGGCGCTTCTCCTCGGGAGGGGGTTGAACTGCGGTACTGATCGTCAGTCACATCTTCGTCCGGGCATCGCGCAGCGGCCAGTTGTACGGCGACGGTGTCACAGCGGCCGTCGCGTCCGTCATATGCAGCGGTAGACGCGCGCCATCCGCGACGCGCTGCACCGTGAAGCGCACCTGCCGGCCGGTGCCGCCGTCGTCGCCCGCCGATCCGGTCTCGATCCAGTCGAGTCGTGCGACACCCGACAGGTGCAGTGTCGCGCCGGTCGCGAAGTCGACGAACAGCAGCGCGGCGCTGTCGTCGACGGCGATGTTGCCGAGGCTGTTGAACATGTTGTTGCCGGGATAGTCCGGCCACCAGAGGGTGTCCCCTTCGACGCGCACGAAGCCCGGCGTGCCGCCGCGATGCGATGCGTCGTTACCGCGCTCGGGATGCGTCGTGCCGAGCAGGAACGTGTCCGCATGCGTGATCAGGTCGATCTGCCGGTCGTTCAGGTCGGTCGTCATCCGGCTCGCCCGAGCGTCCCGATCACCTTCAGCGCCCGGCGCGCCCCGGTCGAGATCCAGGCGGCGCTGCTGGATGTACTTGGGGCAGTTGCCGAAGGCCTCGTCGACCGCGATGACCAGCCCGTTGTCCCCGGCGGAAGCGAGTGTCCCGTTGACGCGGACACGGCGGCGGGACGCGAAGTCGACCGCGGCCAGTCCGACCAGCTGCCCCGACGCCAGGCCGCGCAGCGGATCTGAGGGTTCGAACACGGCGCGCACGTACAGCGCCGTGTCCTGGCCGTCGAGGAATCCGGGACGCCCGGCGAGCGGCGAGATCCACAGCCGCCCCTCGCGATCGCGGGCCGTCAGGGCGGCGAAGGTGCGCTCGGCCAGGAACCGGCTGCCGCCGCCGCGCAGGGACGCCGGCGCGAGCATCCCGGTCAGCCGCTCGGCCTCCTCGCTCACTCCGGCACGCCGCTGAACAGCGAGTTCGCCGGTATGGAAACCCCAGGACCGAGTCAGCGTCACGACGCCCTCCTAACGGCTTGTGTGTGAAGTGGCGTTAGAAGAATCGCACCGCTCCGACCGTAAGTCAAATGGTCAACTACCGATTCTCCCATTAGATAGTGGTACGCTGGTCCGATGGGAACCGGACTGCCTCAGACGCGCGCGCCGCTGCGGGCCGAACCGCTCCCGGTCGAGTTGATGAACACGGTCTGGGCCGACCGCGACGGCGTCCACGACGCGCTCGCCGACCCGCTGGAGGCGCTGGGCTGGCTGCACGCGGTCGCGGAGGCGGACGTGCGCGTACACGGTGGCGTGTCGCTACATCGCGCCATCGGGATCGGTGTCGGGGCGTTCGACCTCATGGCCGCTGACGCCGCGAGCGGCACGGAACCCGCGCAGAGCGCGGAAGGTACGGAAGCCACCAAGGCCGCGCTGCTGACCTTCACGCGTCGACTCGTCGGCCTTCGCGACGCTTTACGCAGACTGGCCGCCGATGCGACCGGCGACCCACGGCCCGCCGCCGAGTCGGCGGTCCACGTACACGAAGAGGCCGTCGACATCGTCAACCGGTCCAGCGCGCTCGGCCGGTCCTGGTCGCGGCTGGTCTGGCCGCCCGGCGGCGAACCGGGATCGGAACTCAGGACCGGCGGCGAGCCCGCCGACCTGGTACTCGCGATCCTCGCCGAGGAGGGCGTCGCACTGTTCGCGGACCCTGGTCGCCCCGGGCTGCGCGCGTGTCTGGCGCCCGGCTGCGTCCTCTACTTCACCGACGCGAACCCGCGTCGCGAGTGGTGCTCGGCCGCGTGCGGGAACCGCGCACGCGTCGCCCGCCACTACCAGCGCCGCCACCAGCGCGCAGAGGACTGACCGCCCTCTGACCGCCCTCGTTGTCACCGCCCTCTGAGTCAACCTCGGTCGCCCGCTGTGGCGGACAGGCGGGCTACTTCGTCCTCTGTCAGTCTCAGCGACGCGGCGGCGATGTTCTCAACCAGGTGGGCCGGGTTGCCGGTGCCCGGAATCGCGAGCACGTGCGGCCCCTGATGCAGCGTCCAGGCGAGCTTCACCTGTGCGGCTGACGCGCCGTGCGCATGTGCGATGTCGAGCAGTTCGGCGGTGTCCTGTTCGCGGTCCCTGCCGTTCTCGCGGCGCTCGCCGGCGATGGCATAGTAGGGCACGAACGCGATGCCCTGTTCGCCGCAGAGCCTGAGCATGTCGTCGTGCATGCGCACCTCGGTGTTGAAGCGGTTCTGCACGCAGACGACCGGCGCGATCGCCAGCGCCTCGGCCAGATGCCGCGGACGCGCGTTGGCCAGGCCCAGGTGCCGGATCAGCCCGGCCTCGCGCAACTCGTTCAGCGCGCCGAAGTGCTCCGCGATCGAGTCCTGACGCATCCGGCGCAGGTTCACCACGTCGAGGTGGTCGCGGCCGAGCTGGCGCAGGTTCTCCTCGACCTGGCCGCGCAGCTGCCCGGGCGTGGCCGAGTAGAACTCGCCGGTCGCGTGGCGGCCCGGACCGACCTTGGTGACGATCACCAAGTCGTCCGGGTACGGCGCCAGCGCCGTGTTGATCAACTCGTTCGCCGAGCGCAGCGAGGAGTAGTAGAACGCTGCGGTGTCGAGGTGATCGACACCCAGCTCCACGGCTCTGCGCAGCACCTCGACGGACTTCGCCCGGTCGCTCGGCGCGTCCAGGTCGAGCGGTCCGACGTGGGTCAACCGCATCGCGCCGAGGCCGAGCCGGTTGACGGTCAGATCGCCGAGCGTCCAGGTCCCGGCCGCGGCCGCCGGCGGTTCTGAGGGCGCGAGGGGCATCGGGCGAGTTTGTCACAACCGGCCGGGCGGTGTCCGCCGACCGCGGTCAGTTCGAGAAGTCCTGCGTGAGCCAGACGGTGCCCGAGCCGTCCCGGTAGACCGCGATGCCGATGTGGTGGAACGAGCTGCTCAGGATGTTCTGCCGGTGGCCGTCGTTCGGCGGCTTCTCGTCGAGCATGCTCTGCGTCAGGCCCACCGCCATCTGGGCGATCGCCGAGTCCGTGTTCGACACCGGGCCGCCCTCGCCGATGTTCTCGCCGGCGCTGTTCCAGTGCACGCCGGCCGCCGTCTCGCGGTCGCCGAGTGCCGCCTCGCCGGGGCACTGGTGCGACAGGCCGCAGCCGCCCGCCATCGTCTGGTTGTGCTTCGTGGCGCTGGTCGTCAGGCCCGAGGTGATCGTGTACGCGGGCAGGCCGTTCTGCGCCCTGGCCTTGTTGATCAGCGCGAGCACCTGGGTCACCTCGGTGCTCTGCGACCCGCCGCCGCCCGATCCGGCCGAGGACGTGCTCGACGGCGCGGCGGGTGCGCTCGTGGCGCTCGCCTTGTGCGTGGGGGAGTGGGACGGCGACGGCGCGACGCTGTGGCCGGGCTTGGCGGACGGCGACGGGCTGGCCGAGGCGGAAGCGCCCGTGGTCGTCGACGCCGAGGCTGTCGCGGGAGATGGTGACGAGCCGCCGGGCAGGCCGACGAGCGGGGCGGAGGACGGGCCCGAGTCCAGCGTCCGGCTCGCGGCCGGACTGCTCCTGCCGACCGCGTACACCGTCGCGACGCCGACGCCGACGACCGCCGCGACCGCGACGATGATCATCAGCGGTTTCGCGGCGAGCGCGCCCGCGTGGCCGGCCGCCGCGCCGTGCGAGCCGCCGCGGTGTGAGCCGCGTCCTGCGCCGTTGGAGCCGTTGCCGTCGCCGCGCTGGCCGGGTATTCGGTCCGGCGGCGATACGAGTGTCGTCTCCGCGAGGGCGAAGCCGCCGTTCGCGCCGTGCGCCGTGGCCAGCATGTACGCGGCGTACCCGGCGGGCAGCGGCACCAGGCTGAGCCCGGCGAGCAGGCGCTCCGCGGGTATCAGGTCCACCCCGGAACTGGAGCAGAACCCGCATTCGCGGATGTGCCTGGCGAACCGCTTACGCCAGACCGAGTTCTCCTCGCCGCGCCACACCCCGGCGGTGTCCGCGAGGCCCGGACAGCGCGGCGCGCCCATCAGCGCGCGTACGACCATGCGCGCCGTGTCGAGCTGGCCCTTCATCCGTGCGACGCGCACCGTCACGTGGTGCGGGTCGAGGTCGAGCGCGGCGACCAGCTCCGTGCGGGTCAGGTGCCCGGCGTTGACCAGCCACCACAGCGACAGAAGGTGCCGGTCGTCCGGCTCCAGCCAGCGGGTGGCCAGCGCGGTCTCCCGGCGCTGGTCGGACAGGCCGAGCTCGGCCAGCGTCAGGTCGACGAAGTCGGCGCCGGGATCGGCCAGCTCGGCCGCCTCCTCCAGCGTGGCGGGCGCGGTGCGGTCCGCGTAGCCGTGCTCGCGCACCTGGTTCATCGTCACGGCGACCAGCCACGAGCGGAACCGCTCCGGCTCGCGCAGGCCGCCGAGGCCGCGCACCACGCGCAGCATCGTGTCCTGCACGACGTCGTCCACGTCCGAACGGCGCGTCACGGCCCGGCCCACGATGTTGTAGACCAGCGGCAGGTACTGCGCGATCAGCTCGTCCAGCGACTCCTGGTCACCGGAGCGTGCCGCCGCGACCAACTGCGCGTCCATCTGCCCGACCATACGTACGTCCTCGCCATCAGTGCGCTTTCCGGCCCCCTTCACTTACCGGAGACCCCCAACCTAGGGGCCGGGTCACAAAAACTTCACGCCCCGATCGGTCAAGGACTGGTAGTTTTTTCTTACTCAGCCGAGGAAGGAATTACTCATGGGGGTAACAGGAGGGCCGGCCGAGCCGGCTCAGGTGTCGCTTGCGGCCGGTGCGCGCCGCGCGCAGATCATCGCGGCCGCGATCGAGGTGCTGGCCGAACACGGGTACGGACAGACCACCTTCGCGCGGATCACCAAGCGGGCCGCCATCTCCAGCACGCGGCTGATCTCGTACCACTTCGGCACCAGGGACGAGCTGATGGACGCGGTCCTGACCGACGTGGCGCTGCGCGCACAGGCCGCGATCAACCGCCGGGTCGAGGCGGAGACGACCGCGGCCGGCGCGCTCAACGCGCGGATCGAGGCGGAGCTGGACTGGATCGCGGGCAGCCCGTCGTCGGTGCGCGCGATGTACGAGATCTGCATGAACGCGCGGGACGAGGAGGGCTCGCTGCGCTTCGGCGTCGAGGCGACCGCGGAGGCCAACGTCAACGAACTGGAGCCGATCCTGCGCGCCGGCCAGCGAAGCGGCGAGTTCCGCGAGTTCGACCGGGTCCTGATGGCGCTCACCCTCAAGTCGGCGATCGACGCCGCGATCGCGCGGATGTGGCAACCGCCGCGACTGACTTTGGAGCAGTGCAAACGCGAGTTGACGACGCTGGCCCGGCTCGCCACGAGGCGGCAGTCATGAGCGAACAGGACGCTGAGATACGGGAGGCACGGGGGATGTCCGACACCGATGTGGTCGCGGCGAAGGCCGGCGGGGGGAGCGCGGCCGACCGCGCCGCGGTGAAGCGCGGCGCCCGCACGATGCTGCTGATCGCGGCCTGGGACATCGCCGCCCCGACGGCGCTCTATTACGGCCTGCGGTCCGCCGGGGTCAGCGTGTTCACGGCGCTGCTCGCCGGCGCGGTGCTCCCCGCGCTGAGCACGGCCGTGCAGTGGATCCGCAACCGGCACCTCGACGGCCTGGGCACCTTCGGCGCCGGCATCATGCTGCTCGGCCTGGCCGCCTCGCTGATCAGCGGCAGTGACCGGTTCCTGCTGGCCCGCGACGGCTGGGTG
>JBOHCW010000068.1:0-3336 GCA_050725375.1 Actinocrinis sp.
GGGAACGGCACAGCGAAACGGCCTAGCGGCGGGCCTGGCAAGGCGCCGGGTCGTTCCCATACTTGGTTGTATGGGAACAACCCGGCAACGCGGCCAGGGTCGTCGATCGGCCGTTTCGCCCCCGAAACGGAATCAAACGACCTCTCAGGAGGGCCGCATGGCCGCCAGCACCACTCCTACCAACTGGGCCGGGAACGTCGCCTTCGGCGCGGCGCGGCTGCACCGGCCGCAGTCGCTCGCCGAGCTGCGCGGCATCGTGAAGACGGCCGACAAGGTGCGCGTGCTCGGCACCGGGCACTCCTTCAACCGGATCGCGGACACCCCGGCCGACCTGGTCAGCGTCGCCGGGCTGCCGCGCGTGGTCGAAATCGACACCGCCAACGCGACCGCGCAGGTCTCCGCCGGGCTGCGGTACGCCGAGGCGGCCGAGCAGCTGCACCGGGCGGGCTACGCGCTGGCGAACCTGGCCTCGCTGCCGCACATCTCGATCGCGGGGGCCTGCGCCACCGGCACGCACGGCTCGGGCGACGGCAACGGCCCCCTGGCCTCGGCCGTCTCCGGCGTGCGGATGGTCGGCTCCGGCGGCGAGACCGTCGAGCTGTTCCGCGCGCACGACCCGGAGCGGTTCGCCGGCGCGGTGGTCAACCTCGGCGCTCTGGGCGTGGTCACCAGCGTGACACTCGACCTGCTGCCGACCTTCGACGTCGCACAGTACGTATACGAGGGCCTGAGCCTGGAACTGCTCGCCGAGGACTTCACCGCCGTGTTCGGCGCGGCGTACAGCGTCAGCGTGTTCACGGACTGGGCCGACGGCAGCGGCCGGATCTGGGTGAAACAGCGGCTCGACGCGCAGACGGACGCATCGTCGGGCAGTGCGGCGCCGGCCCGTCCCGCGCAGTGGCTCGGCGCGCGTCTGGCCGACGGGCCGCGGCACCCGGTGCCCGGCATGTCGACCCAGTCCTGCACGGAGCAGGGCGGCGTGCCCGGTCCGTGGCACGAGCGGCTGCCGCACTTCCGGCCCGAGTTCACTCCGAGCGCCGGCGAGGAGTTGCAGTCCGAGTTCCTGCTGCCGCGCGCAGCCGCACCGCAGGCGATCGCGGCGCTGCTCGCGCTCGGCGAGCGGATCGCGCCGGTGCTATTGACCTCGGAGATCCGCACGATCGCGGCCGACGAGCAGTGGCTGAGCCCGGCTTACGGGCGCGACAGCGTCGCGTTCCACTTCACCTGGGTCAAGCAGCCCGAGGCGGTCGCGCCGGTCCTGGCCGAGATCGAGGGCGCGCTGATGCCGCTGGGCGGCCGGCCGCACTGGGGGAAGGTGTTCAGCGTGCCGTCGTCGCAGCTCGCCGGCCTGTACGAGCACGCCGGCGACTTCACGGCGCTGGCCGCGGAACTCGATCCGGCGGGAAAGTTTCGCAACCGGTACGTGGCCGACGTATTCCCCGCGCTAGGCTGACCGGAGGATCCCGGACCATCTGGCCGCCAGATGGTTGAAACTTCTACTAGCCTGGCGTAGGCTCACTCATGAAGTTGAAATTTCAAGTTTCTTCGGAGGCGAAGTCATGAGTCCCACCACCGCCACGGCGATCCCCGGTTACGTCGCCGGCACCTGGACCATCGACCCGGTGCACTCGGACGTGTCGTTCACCGTCCGGCACATGGTCGTGAGCAAGGTGCGCGGCCACTTCCGCACCTTCGAGGGCGCCCTGGTGACCGGCGAGAGCCCGGAGACCAGCTCGGTGTCCGCGACGATCCAGCTGGACTCGATCGACACCAACCAGGACCAGCGCAACGAGCACATCCGGTCGGCCGACTTCTTCGACGTGGCCAACTACCCCACCATGACCTACAAGTCGACCGCCATCCGCCAGGACGGCGGCGACTGGATCGTCGACGGTGACCTGACCCTCAAGGGCATCACCAAGCAGGTCCCGCTGAAGCTGGAGCTCAACGGCTTCGGCCCGGACGCCTACGGCGGCTTCCGCGCCGGCTTCTCGGCGAAGGCGGAGATCGACCGCAAGGCGTTCAACGTCAACTTCCACCAGACCATCGAAGGCGGCGGCCTGGTCGTGAGCGACAAGGTCACCATCCAGCTGGAGATCGAGGCCGTCCTGGACAAGGGCGAGGGCGAGCAGGGCTGAGCCCACTCTCTGAGCCCGCTCCCTGAGCCGACTCTCTCACGCCTCAGGGTCCTGATGGAGTGAGTCCCGGAAACGCGACTGACCAGCCCGCCCCTACGCGACTTGAGCGGTAGAGCTCTACTGCTGCCAGTAGCGAAGGGGTCGGCTCGTCACGTTTCCGGACGATCCCGTGAACGAGGCGACGTCCGTGTACCAGCCACCTTGCGGGTTGTACGGTCCGGCGGTGAACGTGCAGGCCGGGCCGGCGCAGCCGCCACTGGCCGAGGCGTTCGCGAACTGGCGCGAATTCCACAGCGTCACGGTGATCCCGGTGATGTCCGTACCCGGCTGCGCCGTATACGAGCCCTGAATGTACAGGCCGTCGGCGTTCTGGCCGATGCAGGACTTCTTCGTGACGCTCGACGAGGAGTTCGTCGAGCAGAACCACTGCACGTTCACCGGCGCGTTCGGCCGGCCGGTACTCGGCGCGGACGAAACGGGGGTGGTCGGCGTCGAACCGCCCGTCGGCTTGACCGGTCCGCCGGCTGGCCCGCTCGCCTTGCCTGACGCGGTCGGCGACGCGCTCGCGGACGGACTGGCGCTCGCACTCGTGCTCGCACCGGCGCTGGCCGAGGCCGAGGCGGACGCCGAAGCGCTCGCGCTCGCCGATCCAGAACCCGAGGGCAGCACGACCGCCGGCGCGTCGCTCTCGCCGATCGGCGCGTTCGTGGTCAACGGCTTCGGGCCCGGCAGGTTGTCTGCGGTGTTCTTCGGCGAGCCCGAGCCCAGCACCGTGAACAGCAGCGTCGCGCCGACGACCACGGCGACGGTCGCGCCGACCACCATCAGCCCGGCCTTGCGCTTCGCGTGCTCGTCGGCCTCGTCGTCGCCGTCGCCCGGAGCGCCGAGCGTCATCAGGCTCTCGGCCGGTCCGTCCGGCGGCGCGCCGTCCGCAGCGCGGCGCGGGTTCGGGACGGCGACGAGCATCATGGTCTCGGCCGCCGTCGAGGCGACCGCCGGCGCCGGTGGCGCGTCAGGACCCTGCGGGAACGGCGGCGCGTCGCGGGCGATCCGGGACGAGAGCGTCGCGGCCGAGAGCAGCGTCGTGTCTTGCGCGTCGCGCATCGCCCACGCGGGCGTGCCGGCGACCGTCGGGGTGATGTTGCGCAGCAGGCTGGCCAGATCCAGCGCGCTCGGCCGGTGCTGCGGCGGCTTGGCC
>JBOHCW010000069.1:0-3036 GCA_050725375.1 Actinocrinis sp.
CACCTGGTCTACGACATCGTGCCCGGCCAGGTGCTGACGGTGCGCCGGCCGGACATCCTGATCGTCGAGGGCCTCAACGTCCTGCAGCCGGCCGCGCCCGGCGGCGACGGGCGCATCCGGATGGGGCTGGCCGACTACTTCGACTTCAGCATCTACGTGGACGCGCGCACCGACGACATCGAGCGCTGGTATCTCGACCGGTTCAGCCAGTTGCGCGCCACCGCGTTCACCGATCCGGACTCGTACTTCCGCAGGTTCGCCGCCACGCCCGAGGCAGAGGCGCTGGAGCAGGCGCGCGGCTTCTGGCACACGATCAACCTGCCGAACCTGATCGAGAACGTGCTGCCGACCCGTCGGCGGGCCACGCTCGTACTGCGCAAGGGCGCGAACCACGACATCGAACGGGTGTGGCTGCGCAAGCTGTGACGCGCGGCGCACACCGATGCCTCGGGGCGCCGCGCGGCGATTAACCGGCCAGCGCCGCGTCGACGTCCGGCCGCAGCTGCAGGTAGCTGCCCGCGCCCGCCAGGTCGAACACCCGCTGCACCGCCTGCTGCGGCGCGACCACGCGGAACACCGCGCCGTCCGCCTCCGCGCGCTTGTGCGCCTGAAGCAGCACCCGCAGGCCGCTGGAGTCCAGGAAGGTCAGGCCGGCGCCGTCGAGCACGACCAGCGCGCCGGGCGTGAGCAGCGGCTCGATCGCCCGCCAGAGCCCGTCGGCCGCGGCCAGGTCCAGCTCGCCGCTCGCCGTGACCACGCGGCCAGCCGCGCCGCCGGGTCCGACGACGGCCTCGAATCGCTCCATGGAGGCTCCAGAATATCCGTGCACGAATTCGTGCTGGACGCTGCCTCCACCCTATCGCCGATGCCGCCGGCCCGCGTCCACCCGCACGTAATGAGTTCGCGCGCCGCGCGCCGAGCCGATCTGATGTCCTGGAACGTGTAGAGCTCGCCCGCCGACCGATCAGCCGAGGAGCGCCCGTGATCCGCTGGACCTACGCGTTCATCGACCGCCCCCGCGACCAGTTCGCCCGCGGCGCGGCGTTCTGGGCCACGGTCACCGGCACGCGGCTGTCGCCGTTGCGCGGCGGAGCACGGCGAGTTCGCGACGCTGCTGCCGCCCGGCGCCGACCCGTCCCTGAAGGTCCAGGCGGTCGGCGACCGCGGCGGCGTGCACATTGACCTTGCGACGCAGGACATTCACACGCTCGCCCGCAACGCGGTGGCCGCCGGCGCGTCGCTCGTCGCAGAATTCGATGACTTGTACGTCCTGCGCTCCCCCGAGCGGCACGGCGCGATCACCGTGGACAGCGCCGCGCACAGCACGAGCCTGCGCGACCCGGCCGGCGGCACGTACCTGCTGACCGACCGCGACCCGCTCGCCGCGGCGTGACAATCCGACCGCACGCAGCCGTAGCACCTCTCGAAGCATCTCGGGCCGACCGCGCCACGCGGCGGGATACCGCCGTGGACCTGCGCGATCATCACCCGACCAGGACACGGACCGCGATCGCCGTGCCGGATCGCCGACCGCCGTCCTGATCCGCTGCCGTGAGCGCATCATCTTGCGGCGACGGGGTATCTAAGACTGACGATCACACACCTCGCGGTCTGGGCTGCGCGGGGTCGAGGTGGCGGAGGCGGCGATGGACGGACGACGGCTTAACCTGCGCGAGCAGCGGATTCTCGCGGAGATCGAAACGGTGTTGCGCAAGGACCGCAGGCTCGACGAGCGGCTGCGGACCCTGCGACCGACGCGTGGTCTCAGGCTGCTGAGACTACAGCGCCGGCTGCGCGCGATGGAACTGAGCCTCCTGATTCCCGCGGCGATCCTGCTCTCGCTGGCCGCCGCGCGCACCGCCGGGCGCGGGCTGATCATCGCGGCGAGCTGCGTCGGCGCCGTGACGCTGCTGCTGCTGTCCGCCGCCGTGCGCTGCCGGATGGCGCGGCGGCGCGAGGAGCGCGTCGTCGAGAGCGCCGCACACCGGCTCACGCCGCCGGATCAGTAGCCTGGCACCGAGCCGCGAGGCTGCCGGCCCCGCTCATCGCCGTCGGCACGGCGCACCACTACTCGACGGCCGTGCTGCGGCGCTCGATGAGCACGACGTCCCGCCACACGCCGTGGTGCCGCCCGAGCCGCTCGCGGCGGCCCACGGTGCGAAATCCGGCCCGCTCGTGCAGGGCGAGGCTGGCGCCGTTCTCCGGGAACACCCCGGACTGGATCGTCCAGATCCCGGCCGCCTCGGTCGACTCGATCAGTGCCCTGAGCAGCGAGCCGCCGACGCCCCGGCCCCGCGCGTCCGGGCGCACGTACACCGAGTGCTCGACCACACCGGCATAAACACAGCGCTCTGATACTCCCGAGGCGGCGACCCAGCCGAGCACGCCCCCGTCCTCGTCGAGCGCCACGAATCGGTGCTCTGCCAGCCTGGCCGCGTCGAACGCCGTCCAACCCGGCGCCTCGGTCTCGAAGGTGGCCTGGCCCTCGTCGATCCCGGCCTGATAGATCGCGAGCACGCCCTGCGCGTGCCGCGCCGACATCGGTGCGATCCGCATCGCGTCCGCCCGCCTCTCCGTCCTGCGTGGGAACCGGCGAAGGCGTCTCTCACACAGGTCGCGGACGCCTCAGCGCAGGATCTCACGAAGCAGCCCGGCCACGCCGATCGCGCCCTCCCCGAAGTAGAAGTGGCCGCCGGGCAGGATGTGCAGGTCGAACGGTCCGGTCGTGTGCCGCCGCCACTCGTTCGCGGCGGCCTCGTCCACGCGCGGGTCCACGTCACCGATCACGGCCGTGATCGGGCAGCTCAGCGGCGAGCCGGACGCCCACGAGTACGTCTCGACCGCGTGGTAGTCCGCGCGCAGCGCGGGCAGGATCAGCGCCAGCACAGCCTCGTCGTCGAGCACGGTGTCGTCGGTACCTGACAGCTTGCGCAATTGTGCTATCAGCGCCGCGTCGCCGCCCTTGTGCACGTGGTCGTCCCGAACGATGTGCGGCGCGCGACGACCGGAGACGATCAGCCGCGTCGGCGCGGCGCC
>JBOHCW010000070.1:0-4594 GCA_050725375.1 Actinocrinis sp.
AGCCGGACGGTCGCATATCCCTCGGCGAGGATCTGATCGAGGATGGTCATGGCGCCAGAATTTACACCCTCCGGCCTTAAGAGCCTATTGAGCGGGCGCACGAAAGGGCGGTGTGCGCCGAATGGGGCCGAAAACACGCCCGAATGCGCCGGCGCCGAAACAAAGACGGGGCCGAACGGTCGGCCGGCGCCTCGTCCCGGCTCACCCCGGCGGCCGATCGGCACCCTTTCGAGTGATCGCGTAAAGGCGTGTCGATCACCGGGCGCCGGCGCATCTGGCGCCACGATGTCGGTCATGGCTCAGAATCTCGGACCGGCGGACACGGCGCGGCAGAAGGCGGCCGCGGCGCGGCGCGAACAGGTGTCGGCGAACCGGCGCAGGCGGCAGCTGATCGTCGGCGCGGCCGTCCTCTCGGCGATCGTCGCGCTCGTGGCCGTCGGCGTGGCCGTGCAGCAGAAGAAGGCGAGTGTCGACGCGGCGTACGGTTCCGGCCCGGTCCGCGCTCCGGCCGGAGCGGTCGGCGACGGCGCGCTCGCCATCCCCTACGGCGCCTCGGCCGGCGCGAAGGTCACGCTCACGGTCTATGAGGACTTCAGGTGCCCGTACTGCCGGATGGCCGAGGGGCTGTTCGAGTCCGCGTACCGCTCTTACGCGCAGGCCGGCCGGATCAGGGTCGAGTACCACCTGGTCGACCTGATCGACCACAACCTCGGCGGCAACGGCTCGCTGCGCGCGGCCAACGCCGCCGCGTGCGCACAGGACGCCGGCGCGGGCAGGTTCGAGGCCTACCACGACCTGCTCTACGCGAACCAGCCCGACGAGAACGACGACGCGTACGGCTCCGACGCCGCGCTGCTGGGCCTGGCCGCCAAGGTGGACGGCCTCGACACCGCCGCCTTCAAGACCTGCCTGGACTCCGGCGCGCACGCCTCGTGGGTCAAGAAGAACTACGACGCCCTCAGCACCCTGCTTCACGGACAGGTGGCGACCCCCTACTACGCGATCGACGGCGTCCAGTTCCAGCTCGACGGCCGGGCCCCGGCCGCGCAGCAGGCCGCGTTCAAGGCCGCGCTCGACGCCGCGCTGGCCCGCGCGTGAACGGTCGAGTCCGCCCGCCGGTCCACGCCAGGTCACGGGAAGGTCACGCGACGCCATGAATTCGCCGAGATCTTCCGAGGGGGAGGGTGGCACGGCGCGGCCGCACGCATAGGATGCGGCAGCGGCCGGTGTCGCCTGCCTCCGCACGGGCGCGCCAGCCGTCCCCGACCGCATGCGACCGACCTGGAAGTGGACCGCCGACGATGAGCAAGGCCAACAGGGTAGGCAAGGAAATCGCCCGCGAGCGCGCCGCGCAGATGCGGCTGGAACAGACTCGCCGGGCACGCCGCAACCGGATGTTCACGGTCTACGGCTCCGCACTCGGCGTGGTGATCATCGCGATCGTCGTCGCCCTGGTCGTGCAGGGCGCCTCCGGTCCCAAGACCCCGACCGTGCTGCCGGTCGGCGCGGTCGCCGACACCACCGGCGGGGTCAGCAGCCAGAACGGCATGGCCATCCCGCTCGGCGACCCGGGCGCCAAGGTCAAGCTCACCGTCTACGAGGACTTCCGCTGCTCGGAGTGCAAGTCCTACGAGACCACGTATGCGGACGCGTACAAGAAGCTGGTCACGGCCGGCACCCTGCAGCTGCTGATCCACCCGGTCACGCTGATCGACGCGAACACCAACGGCAGCGGCTCGCTGCACTCCGGCAACGCGGCCGCGTGCGCCCAGGACGCCGGCAAGTTCCAGGCGTACCACGACCTGCTGTTCACCAACCAGCCGGCCGAGAGCACGGACTCCTTCTCGTCGAACACGACGCTGATCACCCTCGCCAAGCAGGTCGACGGGCTGGACGGCAAGACCTTCGAGCAGTGCGTGAACAGCGGCAAGTACGACGACTGGGTCAAGCAGAACTACGCGAACCTGAACCAGATCACCAACAACCAGCCGGCCACGCCGACGATCTACGCCAACGGCAAGAAGTTCACCCTGCCGACCGGCGCGACCGCCGCCGCCGCGCAGAGCGCTTTCATCGCCGCGATCGACAAGCTGGCCGGCGTCAACCCGAGCGCTTCGCCGAGCGCGAGCGCCGCGGGCTCCGGGACGCCCTCGGCGTCCGCGTCACCCGGTCCGTCGATGAGCGCGTCATGAGTCCGCAGCCGCTCGCGTTCCTGCCGAGCCCGACCTCGGCGCAGCTGAAACTCGGACCGTTCCCGCTGCGCTACTACGCGCTGTGCATCATCGTCGGCATCGTCATCGCCGTCTGGCTGAGCGAGCGGCGCTGGCGCGCGCGCGGCGGCGAGCCGAACGTGATCACCGACGTCGCCATCTGGGCGGTGCCCTTCGGCCTGGTCGGCGGCCGGCTCTACCACGTGATCACCGACTACGAGCTCTACTTCACCTCGGGCAAGGACTGGGTACGCGCCTTCTACATCTGGGACGGCGGCCTGGGCATCTGGGGCGCGATCGCCCTCGGCGCGGTCGGCGCGTGGATCGGCGGCCGGCGCCGCGGCGTGCGGCTGCCGCCGCTGGCGGACGTGCTCGCGCCCGGCATCGTGCTGGCGCAGGCGGCCGGGCGCTGGGGCAACTGGTTCAACAACGAGCTGTTCGGCGACCCGACCACCAAGCCGTGGGGCCTGACGATCCACTGCATGGACGACACGACCCGCGCCGCCACCCCCTGCTCGGGCATCCCCGGCACCACCACGGTCGCCGGGCACTTCCAGCCGACCTTCCTGTACGAGTCGATCTGGTGCGTGATCGTCGCCCTGGCGGTCATCTGGGCCGAGCGCCGCTTCCGGCTCGGGCACGGCCGCACCTTCGCCGCGTACGTGCTCGGCTACACCATCGGCCGCGGCTGGATCGAGCACCTGCGCAGCGATTACGCGCACCACATCGCCGGGCTGCGGCTCAACGACTGGACCGCGATCGTCGTCGGTGTGGGCGCGCTGCTGTACCTCATCATCAGCTCCCGTGCACGCCCCGGCCGGGAGACGACCGAGGAGATGTACTGGCCGCACTTCAAGCCGATGCAGCCCGGTGGAGCGGCCGTCGCGGCCGACGACTCCGAGGGCGCGGACGGCGCGGATGACGCGGAGTCGAACGCGAAGCAGCCGGACGGCGACGACGGGCCGCGCGCCGAAGCCGGGCAGGCCGCGCCAGGGAAGGACGGCGCAGTGCGCGACGAGGCGGCCACTGGTACGTAGCCGCACCCCCGCCACCTCGCCGAACGGGCGCCCGACCTTCGCGGACGGGTGCCCGTTCCGTGTTCTGTGACACGCATCTCACGCTGGGGGCGTGAACGGCGCGCAACCGGGGGAAAACAAGTTCTAGCGCGCTACACCCGCAGGTCAACGAGGTCCTGTCCGGCATGTGAGATGAAAGATCCTCTACTGACGGACGCTAGATCCATCGTGTAACCTCAAAGCCACCGCGGCAGGGCCAGTGTCGTCCCTCATGCGCGCATTCAGGCGCGAACACCCAACGACGACCATGGAGGACCTGATGTCCCAAGCGGCCCCCCATCACCCCGCCTCGGAGCAGCCGCCGGGCGCGGTGCCGATGAGCGCGGTTCCACCGGCTCAGGGTCTTTACGATCCGCGGGCCGAGCGGGACGCGTGCGGCGTCGCCTTCGTGGCCACGCTCACCGGGGTGGCGGGGCACGGGATCGTCGAACAGGCGCTGACCGCGCTGCGCAATCTGGAACACCGCGGCGCCTCGGGCGCGGAGGTCGACTCCGGCGACGGCGCCGGCATCCTGATCCAGGTCCCCGACGCGTTCCTGCGCGAGAGCGTGGACTTCGAGCTGCCGGACGCCGGCTCGTACGCGACCGGGCTGGCCTTCATCCCGAACAACGACGAGGTCGAACTCCAGGTCTACGACACCGTCGCCGCGATCGCCGCCGAGGAAGGGCTCGAAGTCCTCGGCTGGCGTTACGTGCCGACCACGCCGGAACTGCTCGGCGCCACCGCCCGCGCCGTGATGCCGCGCTTCCGCCAGCTGTTCGTCTCCGGCGCGCACGGCGAGTCGGACATCGAGCTGGACCGGCTCGCCTTCGTGCTGCGCAAGCGGGTCGAGCACGACACCGACGCCTACTTCCCCTCGCTGTCCGCGCGCACCCTGGTCTACAAGGGCATGCTGACCACCGGGCAGCTCGAGCCGTTCTTCCCGGACCTGTCCGACCGCCGGCTGGCCAGCGCCATCGCGCTGATCCACTCCCGGTTCTCCACCAACACCTTCCCGGCCTGGCCGCTGGCCCACCCGTACCGCTTCGTCGCGCACAACGGCGAGATCAACACGGTGCAGGGCAACCGCAACTGGATGCGCGCGCGCGAGTCGCAGCTGTCCACCGACGCGTTCAAGGGCCCGCTGGACCGGGTCTTCCCGATCGCCACCCCCGACGCCAGCGACTCGGCCACCTTCGACGAGGTGCTGGAACTGCTGCACCTGGCCGGCCGCTCGCTGCCGCACGCGGTGCTGATGATGATCCCGGAGGCCTGGGAGAACAGCACCGAGATGGACCCGGCGCGCAAGGCCTTTTACCGGTTCCACAG
>JBOHCW010000071.1:0-2771 GCA_050725375.1 Actinocrinis sp.
GGCATTCCGACGTGGCCGTTTCCCGCCTTTGCCCCCTCCAGGTCTTGACGGTCCGACAGCTCGGGACTGTATTGCACCGTGGATCGGCGATGGTGCCCTCCCCCTCGCGTCGACACTTCGCCGCCGCATCGGGCCGGCGACGTAAAGCCGCGGACACCGCGCCGATCGCAGCTCGTCCGTATCCATCCGAGGAGGTCGAGTGATGATCAACGTTAGAAAAGGTGTCCGCTCCGGCCGGCGCGGCAAGACGCTCGCCGCCGTGACGGCGGCCGTCACGGCGATCGGCATCGGGGTGCCCGTGCTGGTCGGCGGCTCCGGCGCCGCGGCGAGCACGCCCGCGTCCGCGCGGCCGTGGCTCGACACCGCGAAGCCGGTCACGGCCCGGGTCGACGCCCTGCTCAAGGCCATGACGCTCGACGAGAAGGTCGGGCAGATGGACCAGCAGCTCGTCACGACCCTGACCGACCCGAACAGCGCGACCTGCGGGGACAACGGCTTCAACCTGCCCAACCCCGCCTGTCTGCAGAAGATCCTGATCGACCAGCACGTCGGCTCGATCCTGGCCGGCGGCACCAACAACCCGATCGACACGACCGGCAAGGGCGGCCCGGGCAACACCGGACTGGACTGGGCCAACGAGTACAACACCATCCAGCAGTACGCGATCAAGAACTCCCGGCTGCACATTCCGGTGGTCTTCGGCGTCGACGCCGTGCACGGTTTCGGGCACCCGTGGCAGGCCCCGCTGTTCCCGCAGTCGATCGGCATGGGCGCCACCTGGGACCCGGCGCTCGCGCAGGCCGGCGGCGAGGTGACCGCCGACGCGCTGCGCGCCACCGGCTGGAACTGGGACTTCGCTCCGGTGCAGGACCTGTCGCGGGACAACCGCTGGGGCCGCACCTACGAGACCTGGGCCGAAGAGCCGGCGCTGTCCGCGGCGCTGGGTGCCGCCAACGTCAAGGGCCTGCAGGCCGCGAACAGCGGTGGCGGCCTGAAAGTCGACGCGACCGTCAAGCACTTCGCCGGCTACTCGCAGTCGGTCAACGGCCACGACCGCAACGAGGCGCTGCTGCCGCTCAGCTACCTGCAGTCCACGATCCTGCCCTCGTACGCGGGCGCCATCGACGCCGGCGCCGGGACGGTCATGGTCGACTCCGGTTCGATCAACGGAGTGCCGGCCACCGCGTCGCACTACCTGCTCACCGACATCCTGCGCGGCCAGATGGGCTTCCAAGGCGTGGTGATCAGCGACTACCAGGACGTGCCCGCGTTGCAGAGTGCTTATCACATCGCCGGTGACCTGGCGGGCGCCATCGCCGACGCCGTCAACGCCGGCGTGGACATGAGCATGGAGGTCGGCAATCCGGACCAGTGGCAGGCCGCGATCCTGCAGGACGTGAAGTCCGGCGCGATCTCCCGCGCGCGGATCGACCAGGCGGTGCGCCGCATCCTGACCATGAAGTTCGACCTGGGACTGTTCGACCAGCCGTGCGTGACCGACCCGGGCAAGCCGTGCGTCGACGCGGGCAAGGCCGACGCCGCGGTGACCGCGGGCCGCGACCAGACGCTCAAGGCGGCGCAGGAGTCGATCACGCTGCTGCGCAACCAGAACGGAGCGCTGCCGCTCGCGCCGGGCAGCAAGGTCGTGGTCACCGGGCCGAGCGCCGACTCGATGACCAACCAGCTCGGCGGATGGAGCGTCAGCTGGCAGGGCGTGTTCGGCGCCGGGCACGTGTGCTGCATGGGTCCGGCTAACCAGATCCCGCCGGGCACCACGGTGCTCAAGGGCGTGCAGGCCGCCGACGCGAACGCGATCTACGCGCCCGACCAGGCGACCGCCGTGGCCGACGCGAGCAAGACGGACGCGTACGTGGTCGCGGTCGGCGAAAAGGCGTACGCCGAGGGCCTGGGCGACAACCCGGCCCCCGCGCTGGCGCCTGACCAGCAGGCTCTCGTCTCGGCGCTCGAAGCCACCGGAAAGCCGGTGGTCGTGGTCGTGATCGCCGGACGCCCTGTCGGGCTCGGCTCGGCGGAGAAGGCGAACGCGGTGCTGATGGCGTATCAGGGCAGCACCGAGGCCGGAACGGCCGTGGCCGACGTGCTGTTCGGCAGCGTCAACCCGAGTGGCAAGCTGTCCGTCAGCTGGCCGTCTGACGCAGCGGGCGTCGGCGGCGATTTCAACGGCGGCGCGCCGTCACCGCTCGGCGACCAGCCGAAGTTCTTCGACCAGCTGCCGGGCACCGGTTCCGGCCAGGGTCACGCGTACAACCCGCTCTACCCGTTCGGCTACGGACTGTCCTACACGACCTTCCAGAACAGCGCGCTGTCGGTGACCCCGAACGTGAAGCTGCACGGCACGGCCGGCGGGACGGTGTCGGTCTCGTTCACCGTGACCAACACCGGATCGAAGTCGGGCACTGACATCGTGCCGATCTACGTCGCACAGCCGGTCAGCC
Source organism: Actinocrinis sp. (assembly GCA_050725375.1). GTDB lineage: Bacteria > Actinomycetota > Actinomycetes > Streptomycetales > Catenulisporaceae > Actinocrinis. The sequence goes on from JBOHCW010000071.1 coordinate 2,457, forward strand.
AGGTGATCGCGCCACCGCAGCGGCTGGCCACGTTCACCCGCGTCACGCTGGCGGCGGGCCAGTCGCAGCAGGTGCACCTCACGTTCCCGCTGTCTGTGTTGGGCGTGAGCAGCGGCGACATCAACGCGGCCGGACCGCCGAGCGTCGAGCGCGGCGGCTACATCCTCCAACTCGACAAGAACGACACGACGCCGTACGACGTCGACCTCTCGGCGCCGTTCAGCGTCTCGTGAAAGCACACCGCGTGACAGCACAGTGCATGATCGCGCACAGGTAACCGCGCACAGGTAACCGCGTGGGTGCCGCGTTCACATC
>JBOHCW010000072.1:0-7889 GCA_050725375.1 Actinocrinis sp.
CTGGAGATCTCCGGGCACTGCGCTCCGCACCTGCACGCACACGTCGCCGCCGCGACCCCGAACCTGCGACACCTCGAATGGTTCCACGACCACGTACGCATCGAATCACGGTTCTTCGACGGCGCCCTGGATCCCGCGGGCGGCTCGATCACCCCGAGCGCGGATGTGCCAGGCCACGGCCTGACACCGCGCAAATCAGACATGGAGGCATACCGATGAGTGACCACAGCGGCGACTTCGTTCTCGACGTGGAGGCCATCCGCGCGCAGGCGCGGCAGAAAATGGCCGACGGGCCGCGCACACCCTCGCTCGCCCTGGACGCGGACAAGGTCATCGCGGTGCTCACGATCGCGGAGCGCGCTCACACCGACTACACGGCTCCGGCGCCGCGCGACGTGGAACAGATGCTGCGCGACGATCTGCTCGCCGAGCGGATCGTGATTGAGGCCTATCAGGAGATCATTCGCTGGATCGGCGACGCCGACCCGACCACTCGCCGACTGATCGAGAGGATCCTCGGCGAAGAGGAAGAGCACGCCGGCGACCTCGTTGATTGCTCGGGGTCTGATACGCGATGAAGAAGGCCACCGAACGCGAACCCGTGCACGTCATCGACCGGATCCTGCACGATGTGCGCACCGGGCATTTCGAGCGCTCGCTCTCCGCGCTGACCGCCGTCGGATCGCTAGTGACGGCCGCGGAGATCTACTTCGAGCACGATTCGGCGAGTTTCGGCAACAAGATGATGTGGGTTCCAGTCGCCCTCGGCCCGGTCGGGGCGGCGGCCGGCGCCGCGGGTTTCGCGAACCGCCGAATGGCGAAAACGGTGCTCCCGATCGCCTCCCTGACCATCATCGCCAACGGTCTGCAGGGCACGTACCTGCATGCGCGGGGCATCGCGCAAAAACCCGGCGGCTGGTCCAACGCCCGCTACAACATGGAGATGGGCCCGCCGTTGTTCGCGCCGCTGCTGGTGACGATGGTCGGCGGGATGGGCCTGCTCGCCTCGATCCTTCGGCGGGAGCAGTAGTGGCCCACCTCGACGCGACACCGCAGTGGCGGCACTGGGACCCGGCGACGGCCGGCGCGGTGATCAAGCGCCTCGGCCCGGCCCCGCCGATCCGCTATTTCACCGCGCAGGAGCAGGCGACGGCCACGGCCCTGTGCGACCGGCTGCTCGATCTCGAACCAGACAGCGAGGTCCCGGTCGTGGCCGCGATCGACTCGCGGTTGGCCGAGGCGGAGACCGACGGATGGCGCTACGCGGACATGCCCGAGGACGGCAGCGCCTGGCGCGCATCGCTCGCCGGGCTCAAGGCCGACGCCGTCGACCGCTTCCAGAGCCCGTTCGCCGACATCGATCCGGCGTCGCAGAACGCGATTATCGAGGCCGTCCGCGCCGTGGGCACTGAACCCTGGCACGGGCTGCCCGCCGGGCATCTCTGGAGCCTGTGGACCCGCTACGCGTGCACCGCGTTCTTCGGACACCCGTTCGCGTGGAGCGAGATCGGCTTTCCCGGACCCGCGTATCCGCGCGGCTATAAGAACCTCGGCATCGACGCCCGCGATCCGCACGAGCAGGCCGGGAAATGAGCGGGGTCCGCGAGCGCAACGCCTCGGCCTGGCTATTGCCGAACGACGGCACGCGCACCAATCACCGGCTGCGCCGCGACATGCGCAGGTTCGCGGACCAGGACGAGGTGGACGCGGTCGTCGTCGGGTGCGGCGCGGGCGGCAGTGTGCTGCTGCAACGCCTGGCGCGCGCGGGCTGGCGCGTGGTCGGCTTCGACGCGGGGCCGTTCTGGGACCCGGACACCGACTGGGTCAGCGACGAGGCCGGGTCGCACCACCTCTACTGGACCGAGCCGCGGGTGATCTCCGGGACCGACCCGGTGCCGCTGGGCTCGAACAACTCCGGGCGCGGGGTGGGCGGATCGATGGTGCACTTCGCCGGGTACGCCCCGCGCCTGCACCCCAGCGATTTCAGGACCCTGAGCCAGGACGGCGTCGGCGCCGACTGGCCGATCCGCTACGAGGAGTTGCGGCCGTACTACACGCGGATCGAGCAGGAGCTGCCGGTCGCCGGCGAGCACTGGCCGTGGGGCGACCCGCACAGCTACCCGCACCGGCCGCATCCGGTCGGCGGCAACGGCGAGGTCTTCCTGCGCGGCGCCCGCAAGCTCGGGATCACCGCGAAGGTCGGCCCGGTCGCCATCCCCAACGGACGCTTCGGCAACCGACCGCACTGCATTTACCGCGGATTCTGCCTCCAGGGCTGCAAGGTCAACGCCAAGGCCTCCCCGCTGATCACGCACATCCCTGACGCGCTGGCGCAGGGCGCCGAGGTCCGCGCCGACAGCATGGTCGCCCGCATCGACGTCGACGAGCACACCGGCCTGGCCACCGGCGTGCACTACATCAAGGACGGTCGACGACACTTCCAGCGCGCCCGGCTCGTGATCGTCGCCGGATACTCGATCGAGACGCCACGCCTGCTGCTCAACTCCGCCGCCAAGCGCTTTCCGGACGGCCTGTGCAACGACTTCGACCAGGTCGGCCGGTACCTCATGGTGCAAGGCGCGCCGCAGACCGCCGGACGCTTCGACGCCGAGATCCGCATGTACAAGGCGCCGCCGCCTGAGGCCATGAGCGAGGACTTCTACGAGACCGATCCGACCAAGCCCTACCGGCGCGGCTTCGCCGTACAGAACGTCTCACCGCTGCCGATCACCTGGGCCGAGCACGTCGCCGCGCAAGGACACTGGGGCGCAGATCTCAGGCGCCGGATGACCGACTACGTGCACTGGGCCTGCCTCGGCGCGCTGTGCGAATTCCTACCGCACCCGGACAACCGGGTCACGCTCTCCACCGAGACCGACCGCAACGGACTGCCGGTGGCCGAGTTCTCCCACAGTCAGAGCGATAACGACAGGATGCTGATGAAGGCCTCGCGCGAAGTTATGGAGGAGATCCTGCACGCCGCCGGAGCCGCCGAGGTGATCACCATCGACCGGTACGCGCACCTGGTCGGCGGCGCCCGGATGGCCGCGGACGAACGGGACGGCGTGGTCGACGCCGACTGCCGCAGCTTCGCCGTCCGCAATCTCTACATCGTGGACGGCAGTGTGCTGCCGACCCAGGGCTCGGCCAATCCCGCGCTGACCATCATGGCCATCGCCGCACGCGCAGCCGACCGTCTCACCCGCTGAACGCGCTCAGCCAGGCCGAGGCAGAACAGGGCGGCCGAGGCGAGGTAGTTGGCGGCGATCATTTCCCGTCCGCCCCCGCATCGTGCTCGCCGCCCTCGTCCGGCGCCCAGTCCCGGCCGACGCTGAGCAGCCGGCCGGGCGACACGCGCGATCCGGCGTCGGCCGAAGCCCGCGTAGACCAGCAGCAGCACGCCGAGCAGTACGGCGCCGCCCGGGAAACCGCCGCCGGGAGAGTAACCCCACGCGACGAGGTGAGCGCGTGCGAGGTTGTAACCGGTCGGATTCTTGCCGATAGCATCACCATCCACTTGGAACCCTCATTAATGGCCGCAATAGGGGTAACGGGTGATTCATGACTGCAGCAATGAGAGAGACGGAACGCACGTACGACGCCCCTCCGGGCGCGTCCCTGCCCGACCTGCTTATGTTGCCGAGGGTCGCTTCGCAGGCTGAGGCCGAGGAAGTGACGCTGAAGGCGACGTATTACGACACCGCGGCGTATGACCTCCTGCGGGCTGGGATCACGTTGCGGCAGCGCGTCGGCGGGCACGATGCGGGCTGGCACCTGAAGATTCCCGTCGGCGACCGCGACACGCGCACCGAACTGCGCCTGTCGACCGGACCTGAGGTGTCCGCCGAGTTCGCCGCCCTGCTCACCGCTCGGTTACGCGGTCGCCCCCTGCGCCCGGTGGCGAAGATCACCACCCGGCGTCGCACCCGCACCCTCGCCGACGCCGTCGGCGATCCGCTGGCCGAGGTCGCGCTCGACACCGTGACCGCCGAAGCCCTCGGCGCGAGCGCGGTGCTGACCAAGTGGACCGAGGTCGAAGTGGAGTTGGCCGACGGCATCGAAGAAGGCGCCGAACTGCTCAAGTCCGCCGACCGCGTGTTACGGCGCAGTGGGCTGGCACGTTCGACGCGTCGGATGAAGCTTGAGGCGGCCCTCGGCGGCTCAGGCGCACCCGTCCCGGACCCTCCGCGGCCGGCGCGTAAGCCGATGAGTGCGGGTGATGCGGTGGTGGCCTACCTGCGCGGGCAGTTCGAGGAACTGCTGGCCTGGGACCTGCAGCTGCGTCGCGCACAGCCCGACGCGATCCACCGTATGCGTGTCGCGGCGCGGCGGATGCGCGCGGCGCTGCGGGAGTTTCGCCCTTTGTTCACCGGTGGGAGCGCCGACGATCTTATCGATGGGCTGCGATGGCTCGGCCGGGAGCTGTCCGGTGCGCGCGACGGGGAGGCGTTGCGCGACCTGCTGCTCGCCGAGCTCGCACGAGTTCCTGCGGAGTCCGTTCTCGGGCCGGTGCGGGCACGCATCGCCGGACATTTCGCGCCACGCCTGGCCGAGGCCGGGCGGCAGGTGCTGGAGGTCCTCGGGTCCCGCCACTACATCGAACTGCTAGACGACCTAGAGACCTTCGCCGCCGATCCGCCGTTTTCTGCCGACGCCGACAAGCGCGCCACCGAAACGCTGCCGCACCTGGCGCGGCACGCCCAAGCCCGCGTGAAGCGCAGGATGCGCACCGCATGTCGGACGTCCGGAAAAACGCGTGACACCGCACTTCACGACGTGCGCAAGGCCGCGAAACGCGCCCGCTACGCTGCCGAGGCCGCGTCGCTCGCATCCGGCAAGCACGCCCGGAAGTCGGCGAAGGCGCTCAAGAAGCTGCAGTCGAGCCTCGGCGATCACCATGACGCCGTCATCGCCGCAGCCGAGTTGCGAGGCCTGGCGATCCAAGCGAACGCCGAGGGCGAGAATTCGTACACCTACGGGATCCTGCACGAGTGCATGAACGAACGCACCCGCCGGTTCGCCGAGCGCGCGGAGCATTACTGGCGCCGCGCCGGGCGTCGCGAGCGCACGGCCTGGATGACGTAGCCCGTCATCGAGGTAGTTGGACGGCGAGGAGGGCGATCTCGTCGGCCGTGTCGACGTTCGGTACGAGCGCGGTGCCGCCGTCGGGCAGGGAGAACACGTCGCCTCGCTCAGGTCGGTGATCAGTGCCAGGCGGGCGCGTGCCCGTTGCAGCGCTGATTCGAGGTCGCGGTCGTTCACGGCCGCTGGGTACCCCCATCCGGCGCCGCCGATCACGGGTAGGGCGGATTTCGTGGGCGGACGTCGACGCGACCGTAGCCGTAGGCGTCCCGCTCGATGTGGATGTGACCGAGTTCGGTTTCTCCCTGATCCGTCCCGCTCGATCAGTTTGCGCCGAGGTATCGCGGGCACCTGCGACCCCGGTTCACAACGGACCCGAGGGACGAGCCCGAAGGAGGAGCATCGAGATGCCGAGAGGATCGAGCCCCAAGCGCGAGCGGCAATATAAGCACATCGAGGAGAGCGAGCGAGCTCGCGGCGCCAGCCCGCGCCGCGCGGAGGAGATCGCCGCGCGCACAGTCAACAAGGAGCGGGCACGCAGCGGCGAGGCGAAGACATCGAGCCGTGAGTCGACGCGCGACATGTCTTCGAGCCGTCGCGGCGGGCTGCGTTCGCACCGTGGTTCCGGAGGCCCGACGTACCGTCAGCTCTACGCCGAGGCGCAGCGGCGCGGCATCGAGGGCCGCTCCAAGATGAACAAGGCCGAACTCGAGAAGGCCGTGGGCTGAGGCGCGATCAGCGTCCCCGTGCCGCGCCAACGCCGGCAGAGCAGGAACGTAATGGCTTTTATTCTCCACTGACCAGTGTCCTGTGGTGTGTCTGGCCAGGTCGGCGGGTCCGGTTTGGTCGGTGGACAGGGCGGTGACGCCGAATAGGATTTCCTTGTGGTCCCGGGCGGCCGAGTCGAGTTTCTTGCTGTGGCGGATGATCTGGAAGACCTGCGCGGCGTGGGGGAGGTCGATGCTCGCCGCGTCAGGGGTGCGGGTCTCGCGTTGTTCGATCCGGCCGTGTCCGCGGGTGCTCTGGAGAGGGAATCGGCCCGCAGCGTGGAATTGCGCGTTGGTGCCGGTGAACCGGGCCGTGGTGGTGCGCCAGATTGGGCTGATGTGCTTTGACCGAGAAAACGTGGGCGGTGTGGTGCTCGGCCACGATCGCCTCGGCGGTGGCGCGCTGGGTGTGCAGCGCGTCCAAGGTCACGACGGTGCCGGCCGCATCGAGGTCGCGTTGCTGCTTGGCCTCGACTATCGCGCTGTAGAAGAAGCAGGCCAGGCTCGCGAAGAACGCGATCACCGCCAACATGCAGAAGACCAGCACATGTAGGTCGTCCCGCAGTTCCGAATTGGTACTCGCGGCAGCCCAGAGTTCCACCGAGGTACCGTTGACAAGATCGTACTCTGGGGGAGTATGGAACGCCTGAACCAGGTGCAGGTCAGCGGGGACGGTCATGGTGCGCTCGGTGCCGAAACTGCAGGGGTGACTCGCCAATCTCCCTTTTGAACGCAGTGCTGAAGGCGCTCTCTGACGCGTAGCCCAACTTGATCGCGAGTTTACCGACGCGGACGTCATCGTCGCGAAGAGCGCGCTGAGCCAGGAGCATCCGCCAGCGGTTGAGGTAGGTCAGCGGGGGTTGGCCGGCCACAGCCCGGAAGTGCTCGGCGAAGGATGTCCGCGACATTGCCGCAGCACCCGCCAGGTCCTGCAGGCCCCATCGGTGGCCGGGGTCGGTGTGCATGAGATCGAGCGCCGGACGCAATCGCTCGTCGGTCAGCAGTCGCAGCCATCCCGCGGGCAGTTCTGTCTGGTCGACGTAAGCGCGCAGTATGTCGAGGAGCAGCAGCTGACCGTACTGCCGGATTGCGAACGCCGAGCCGATGTGGTTGCCGCTGACCTCGTCGAAGAGCCGGTCGAGGTTGCCGCGCAGTTGGGGCGGGGCGGCAGCGGATGCCCTTATGCGCCCGAGCGGGGGAAGCCCCCGGAGCAGTAGGGCGCGACCGGCGGGATCGAGGTCGACGGAGATTCCCAGGACGACATCGTCGTTGTGACGGTCGGCACCGACCAGGCGTGAGAAGTTCTCCTCGAGTCGAATCTCCGGGCGCGCCCCGTCGCCGGCACCGCCCTCCAACTCGAGCCACGACCTGTTGTTCAGGATGGCGACGTCTCCGGACTCGAGCACGACCGGCGTGTCGAGCCCATCGGTCAGCAGCCGGGACCGGCCGTACACCATCGCCGTCAGCTTCAAATCGTCCTCGACGGCGGCGCGAGCCACCCACCGGCCCCGGGCCGCGAAGCCCCCCGACACCACGCCGCGGATCTTGACCAGATCCAGCGCCTCCGACAGCTGATCGACCACCAAAACCGTACTCTCGCGAAAGAAAACCGGACCGACAATTATTCTCAGTGCGAAACCCTGCCGACAGACTAGAACACATGCCACACAGACGGCACCTCATCGGACCCGGCTTCCACGCACTATTGACGGCCGATGACGTCCTCGCGGGCATCGGGCTGCACGGTAAGCACGCCGTCGTCACCGACGGGCCCGTCGGACTCGGCCTGGAACCGACTCGCGCCCTGGCGAAGGCAGGCGCGTCGATCACCGGCGGTTCCAGCGATCCACGACGCGCGGCCTCGGCCATCGATCCCGACAGCGGGAAGAAGACCCCGCAGCAGGGCGCCGCCACCCTTCACAGACAACTGACGTCGAGGTCCACGGCGTACGAAGAAGGAGTCTTACGAATGTCATTCCCACCCTCGGCACAGGCCCGAACGATAGTTCTCACTGGGGGAAACAGTGGCCTGGGTTATGG
>JBOHCW010000073.1:0-3420 GCA_050725375.1 Actinocrinis sp.
GTGGCTCCGGTAGCGATTCACCGATTTACCGGCCCCTGGTCCCGTTCGGGAACCTCTGGGGTCGCGTTTCGCCACGTCCCGGCCGCGTAAAGCGGGGCCGGGGACCGACTCCCGCAGGGTCGTGCACGGATCAGGGGACCTTTCCTTCCCGTTCCGCCGCAGATCCCTCAGGGAGTCCTCTCATGTCTCAGTCCACTGGCGCTCACGCGTCCGCCGCGCCGCTCTCCCCCGAACAGCTCGCTCGCGACCTGGCCGTACGCGATCTGACCGATCCGGATCAGGGCGCGCATGCGGTCCAGCTCGTACTCGACCGGATCGTCTCGGCCCTCGCCGCGCACTGGGGGTGCGAGGTGCGCTGGCATCGCGGCGAGCGCATCGTGCCCGTCGCCGACAACTACGACCTGCTCGGATACGACCCGGCCGACGTCACGCGCGACGCGCGCTACACGCGGTACGTCGACGACGGGCACATGTTGCGCAGCCATTCCAGTGCCCTGATTCCTGGCGCGCTGCGCGCTCTCGCCGCCGATCCCGCGTCTGACGTGCTGCTCGTCTGTCCCGGCGTCGTCTATCGGCGCGACGCGATCGACCGGCTGCACACGGGCACGCCGCACCAGCTCGACCTGTGGCGGATCACCAGCGCGCCGACGGGCGACGCCGATCTGCACGAGATGGTCGCGACCGTCCTCGCCGCGCTGCTGCCCGGCGCCGCGCACCGGCTCGACCCGCGCGTGCACCCGTACACGCTGCACGGACAGCAGGTCGACGCGCGGCTCGCGCCCGACGCCGAGTGGATCGAGGTGGCCGAGGGCGGCCTTGCGCACCCGGACGTCCTCGCGCGCGCGGGACTGCCCGCGTCATCCTCCGGACTCGCGCTCGGCCTGGGGCTCGACAGGCTGCTGATGCTCGTCAAGGGCATCCCGGACATCCGGCTGCTGCGTACGCCCGACCCGCGCATCGCCGGGCAGATGACGGATCTGACGCCGTATCACCCGGTGTCCGCGATGCCGGCCGTGCGGCGCGACCTGTCCGTCACCGTCGACCCGGGCGACCTGGCCGAAGACCTCGGCGACCGGGTGCGCGACGCGCTCGGCCCGGACGCGGCCCGGGTCGAGGCGGTCGAGGTCCTGGCGCGCACGCCGGGCACGCGGCTGCCGCCGGCCGCGCTCGACCGGCTCGGCGCGCGCCCGGACCAGGACAACCTGCTGGTCCGCGTCGTGTTGCGCGATTTGGAGCGCACGCTGACCGACCACGACGCGAACGTGCTGCGCGACCGGATCTACGCGGCCGTACACCGCGGCACGGTCCATCAGTGGGCTGTCACGTCCACCACCGCGCCGGCCGCGTCCGGGGCGGAGGCCGAGGCGGCGAGGTAACGATCCGGTCACTCACCCGGTTCTCATCGAGGCCTCATCGCCGCGTGAAGGGCGCGGTCCAGAGTCGTCGGGTCCAGACAAACCGTCCATCCGACACCGAGGACCCTTGATGTTCTTCACGTACCTGACCAGGGAGTTGCGCAGGCGAGGCCGGCAGGCGTTCGTGATCGCCCTCGGCCTCGCCCTGGGCATCGGCCTGACGATCACCGTGACCGCCGCGTCCGCCGGCGTCAACGCGGCCCAGAACACGGTGCTGCACTCGCTCTACGGAGTGGGCACAGACATGACGGTCAGCAACACGAACGCCGGCGGCAGCGGACGGCAGCAGTTCAGCTTCCGCGGCCCGGACGCCGGTTCGACCTCCGGCACCAAGTCCTCGACCACCTCCTCGGACAACCTGGTGCTCGGTCCCGGCGCCGCCGCGATCAACGCCTCGACGCTCGCGAAGATCAAGTCGGTCGGCGCGGTGTCCACCGCGGTCGGCTCGCTGTCGCTCAACGACTTCAACGTGAGCACGACCGTGACGCAGCAGGCGACTCAGCAGCCGGACACGGGCGGCGGCGGCACGCAGCGCGGATCGGGCGGCGCCGGACCGTCCTTCGGCGGCCCGGCCGCCGGCGGCGGCGCGTTCAACTCGACCACGGTGAGCGGCGTCGACACCTCCGACCTGTCGGTCGGTCCCACTTCCTCGCTCACGCTGGCCTCGGGCCGGATGCTCACGTCCGCCGACGCGAGCAGCTACAACGCGGTCGTCACGCAGTCGTACGCGTCGTCCAAGAGCCTCAAGGTCGGCGGGACGGTCACGCTCGGCGGCAAGTCGTTCAAGATCGTCGGCCTGGTCTCGGGCTCCTCGCCGAGCAACGTCTACATCCCGCTGGCCGTCGCGCAGAAGCTCTCGTCGCAGACCGGCAACGTGACCACGGTCTACGTGAAGGCCGGCAACTCGACCCAGATCGACGCGGTGGCCGCCGCGATCAAGAAGGTCGACCCGTCCGCGACCGTGACCACCTCGGCCGACCTGGCCAAGTCCGTCACCGGCTCGATCTCCTCGGCCGCCTCGCTGGCCGACAACCTCGGCCGCTGGCTGTCGATCGCGGTGCTGATCGCCGCGTTCGCCGTCGCCGCGCTGTTCACCATGTCGGCCGTGAGCCGGCGGGTGCGCGAGTTCGGCACGCTCAAGGCGCTCGGCTGGACCTCGCGGCGCGTCGTACGGCAGGTGATGGGCGAGGCGATCGTGATCGGACTGCTCGGCGGCGCGCTCGGCATCGGGCTCGGTTACGCGGCCGCGGTCGCGATCGACAAGGTCGCGCCGAGCCTGACCGCGTCCACTGGCGGCATCACCTCGCCGACCGGCAACGGCCTGCCCACTGGCGGCGCGAACGGTCCGGGCGGCGGCGGATTCAGGCAGACGGCGGCCCAGTCGGTGACCGTGCACCTCAGCGCCCCGGTCGCGCTCAACGTGCTGCTGCTCGCGGTGGCCCTGGCCGTGCTCGGCGGCCTGATCGCCGGCGGCTTCGGCGGCTGGCGCGCCTCGGCGCTGCGCCCGGCCGACGCGCTGCGCAAGGTCGCCTGAGACAGACCACTGATACGGAGTCCACTGACATGTACGAGATCAACGGCGTGACCAAGCAGTACAAGCGCGGCAAGGAGGTGGTGCACGCCCTGTCAGGCGTCGACGTCACCATTCCGGACGGCGACATGCTGGCCATCCAGGGGCCGACCGGGCACGGCAAGTCGACCCTGCTGCAACTGCTCGGCGGGCTCGACCGGCCGACCGCGGGCAGCCTGGTGTTCGACGGGCGCGACATGGCCCGGATGAACGAGATGCAGCTGACCAAGCTGCGCGCTCGCAATTTCGGTTACATCTTCCAATCCTTCAATCTGATTCCGACACTGACCGCGCAGGAGAACGTCGAGACTGCGCTGGTGCCGCTCGGGGTGTCCGGCCCGGAGCGCAGGGAGCGCGCCGCCCGTGCGCTGGCCGACGTGGGGCTCGCCGATCGCGGCAGCCACCTGCAGAGCGAGCTGTCCGGCGGCCAGCAGC
>JBOHCW010000074.1:0-5043 GCA_050725375.1 Actinocrinis sp.
TTCTGAAGCTGTACGTGGACGGGGACGTGGGCCGCGAGGGCATCATCGAGCGCGGCTTCGACCCCGAGGTCGTCACCCGGGTGCTGCGGATGACGGACGGCGCCGAGTACAAGCGGCGCCAGTACCCGCCGGGCACCAAGATCTCGGCGAAGGCGTTCGGCCGCGACCGGCGGCTGCCGATCACCTCGCGCTGGCGCGAGACGGCGTAGCGCTCGACGGCGCGGCCGAGGCGGATCAGCCGACCGGCCGCCCGACGGGGTTCCGGCCGGCACCATGTGAAGGTGCCGGCCGTTCGAAGCCCGGTAACGCCCATGGGAATGGTCAGGCCCGTTTCGGGGCTCGCACGCCGTAATTGTTATGTCTGGATTGTCATATACGTCGGGAGCGGCGCGGCGAAGCGGGTGACCGTCCTGCGACACTGCGTCAGGCGGAGAGCTGCGCGTTCACCTCGCGCACCGCTGCTTCGGACGGCGGGTCGGAACCCTCCGCCGCCGCGGCTTCCTCGGCCGCCTTCGCCGCTTGCGCTACCGCCTTGTGCGCGGCCGACGTCGCGGCGACGCACTCCGGCGGCTTCGAGCCGAACAGCTCCGGGCAGCTGGCCGCCCCGCGCAGCAGGTCGTCCGCCAGCCCCTCGCTGAACTCCCTGCCGACCGGCTCGGCCGGCGGGTGGTGCCGGGTGGCCGAGAGCATCGCCGAGGTCAGCATGACCATCGCCCGCTCGACGTCGAGGTCGGGCCGCAGTTCGCCCGTCGCCATCCCGCGGCGCAGCACCGCTCGGTACACCTCGCGCCGCGGCTCGATCACCACTTCGTGGTACCGGCGCGAGAGGTTCGGGTTCGCGCTGCCGGCCTGGGCCAGCACGGTGTACGCCGGACCGGTCGCCTCGTTCTGCAGGTGCAGGCGCATCACTTCGAGCAGGTACACCATGTCGTCGCGCACCGGGCCGCCCGGCGACTCGAAGACCGCCTTGTCCGGGTGCAGGCGCCGGCAGATCGCGTCGATGACCAGCGCCTCCTTGTTCGGCCAGCGCCGGTAGATGGTGGCCTTCCCGACCCGTGCCTCGGCCGCGATCATCTCCATCGACAGCCCGTCGTAGGTGGCTCCCTCGGAGAACAGCGCGAACACCGCGTCGAGGATCGACTCCTCGGCCTGGTCGCTGCGCGGGCGGCCCGGCCGCCGCCCCGCCGCGGCGGGCGCGGGGCGGCCGGTGCTCGGCTCGTCAACCGTCTTCATCGTCGAGTACGCGTCCCTCTCCGGCTCTCTGCCTTGCGGCGCTGGCCCCCGACTCTATGCAGAGACGCTTTCGGCTGCCTGAGGCGCGCCCACCGCGGCGCCCGTACCCGCGCCGGAACCGCGCCTCGGCAGCCAGGCGAGCACCAGCAGCGCGGCCAGGACTCCGACGCCGGCGCCCACCAGCGTGGTGATGTGCAGCGCGTGCACGAACGCCTGGTCGGCGGGGGTGACCAGCTGCAGCACCTTCGGGTTGGCCGACGCGGACTGCGCGATGAAGCCCTGGGTGGCCTCGATCGAGCCGCTCACCTGGTGCGCCACCGCGGCCGGGACCCCGGCCCCGGTCAGCGCGGGCTGGATGTGCCCGCGGTACGCCGAGGTCAGGATGGTGCCGAGCACCGCGACGCCGAGCGCGCCGCCGACCTGCCGCACGGTGTTGTTGATCGAGGAGCCGATGCCGGCCTGTTCGCGCGGCAGCGAGGTCATCACCGTGGTGGTCGCCGGCGGCATGACCAGCGCCATCGCGGTGCCCTGCAGCGCGGCGATCAGGCCGTAGACCCACATCGCCGAGTGCACGTCGATCAGCTGGTAGAGCGCGAGCGCGATCGAGATCAGCAGCAGGCCGCTGAACGAGACCGTGCGCGCGCCGAACCGCCGCACCACGCTCGCGGACAGCGGCGAGAAGATCACCTGCGCCGCCGCGAACGGCAGCGTCCACAGTCCGGCCTGCAGCGGCGTGTATCCGCGCACCGACTGCAGGTAGAAGGTCAGGAAGAACAGGCTGCCCATCATGGCGAAGAAGGACAGCGCCACCGAGACCACGGCCGCGGAGAACGGCCGGTTGGAGAACAGCCGCACGTCCAGCGCCGGGTGGTCGCTGCTGCGCTCCCAGACCACGAACAGCACCGTCAGCGCCAGGCCGATCACCAGCGGGCCCCAGACCGCGGGCTTGCCCCACTGCCCGGTGTCGCCGCCGTGGATCACGCCGTAGACGAAGACGACCAGGCCGGCCATGGACAGCAGCACGCCTGCCGGGTCGAGCTTGCCCGGGTTCGGGTTGCGCGACTCGGGCACGATGAACGTCATGGCGATCAGGCCGATGATGACGATCGGCACGTTGATCAGGAAGACCGAGCCCCACCAGAAGCTGCTCAGCAGCGCGCCGCCGACCACCGGGCCGATCGCGATGGCCAGGCCCACCGAGCCGGCCCACACGCCGATCGCCTTGCCTTGCTCGTGGCGCGGGAAGACGTTGGCGATCACGGCCAGGGTGCTGGGCATGATCGCGGCCCCGGCGAAGCCCATCGCGGCGCGCGCGGCGATCAGCTCGCCGGGGCTGCCGGAGTAGGCGCACAGCAGCGAGGTGACGCCGAACAGGCCCATGCCGAGCATCAGGATGCGCTTGCGGCCGAGCCGGTCGGCCAGGATTCCCCAGGTGAACAGCAGTCCGGCGAAGATCAGGGTGTAGGAGTTGATCGACCACTCCAGGTCGGACTGGCTGGCGCCCAGTCCCACCGGCTTGGGCTGCGAGATGGTCTTGAGCGCGACGTTGAGCACCGTGTTGTCGAGCACGACGACCAGTAGCGAGAAGACCAGGACGCCGAGGATCAGCCATTTCCTGGGATGGCCCTCCTGCGCGGCCTGCGGCGGCGCGTCGGCGGTGTTCTGGGACACGGGTTCCCCCTCCGTGCATTGGCCCGAAGCCCCCGCGCGGCGGCTGCCCGCGCCTCGGGACGTTCGAATCGGGACTGTACCGTTTCGTTTCGCAGAGCGTAGCGTCACGCACTTCCAATACGCAACAGTTCCGTATCTCTCTCACCCGCGCGTGGCCCCGGAGCCGGCCCGAAGCCGTCCGCACAGCCGTCGCGCACCCGCCCGCATCCTTTCCAGATCATGCCCAGCTCTTTACTACCGACGGGTAGTCGCGTGGTTCCGCCGTACCGCCGAGTACTGATAGGGTCGCGGCCACTGTGAGCGAGGCACACCGGCGTAACGAGGCGAACCGAGACCTGCCGTGGGTTCAGCGGCCCGAACCGCGACGGTCGTCCGGGCCTGCGCCAGGAGAGAGCATCGAGCCAGGTCAGGCGTCTGAGTTCCGCCGGCGGCTGGACTATCAGGGCTCGGCGGAACTGATCCCCACGGCGGGCCCCGACGCGGCATCGGAGCAGGGTCCTGCCATCAAGGCGGTGTGGGAGCCGGCGCCGCCGAGCGTCCCCGGCCGCCGCCAGTCGCGCCGGGCCGGCGAGGGCCAGCGCAGCCGGGAAAACAAGCGCCGCGGCACGCTCGTCGCCGGCGCACTGGCAGCCGTCGCGGTGGCCGCGGTCGGCTTCGTGGGCCTGAGCGGCGGCGACAAGCCGGGGCCGGCCAAGGGCTCGGCGGCCACCTACCTGCCCGACGCCTCGGCGTCGGCCACGGCGAACACCGGCCAGTCCGGCAGCGGCTCGAACGGCACGGACGTCTCGCTGCCCAACGGCTCCTCCCCGGCCCGGCCCACCACCTCGGCGAGCGCGTCCCCCTCCGCGTCGGCCTCGGCCTCGCCCAGCAAGAGCGCCGCACACGACACCGCGTCGTCCAGCCCGTCGACCTCCCCCTCGAAGTCGCCGAAGGCCACGAAGAGCGCGAGTCCGGGCAACTCCCCCACTCCGACCCACACCAGCTGCTTCCTGTTCATCTGCAACTGACCACCGTCCCTCGGGTCCGCGGCCGGCGCCGTCAGCTGGCGCCGCCGTCGGCCTACCCGCCCGAGGCACCGCGCGGGCGACGATGGCGGACGTCGGGCACAAGCCGGCGAAGGCGCCGACTCCAGTCGGATCATGTGACGGGTAGCCGGGTATGGTGCGGGCGAGATCGCATCCGACCGTCGGGAGTGGACGCCGTGGACGTGGACGCCGAGCCTTTGAAGCTCACGCAGCAGTTGGAGGACCAGGAGCGGCGGCTCCAGGTGGGCCGCTTCGACAACGACGACGCTTGGCGGCTCGGCTGCCTGCTGGTGGAGCTGGCGCGCGAGCGCGGGCTCGGGGTGGCGATCGATATCCGGCTCGCCGGGCAGCAGCTCTTCCACTACGCGCTGGCCGGCACGACGCCGGACAACGACAGCTGGATCGAGCGGAAGGTGCGCGTCGTACAGCGGTTCGGGGCCAGTTCGTTCCTGGTCGGGCAGCGGTTCCGCGATAAGGGGACGACGTTCGAGGCGTCGACGCCGCATCTGGATCCTCGGGAGTACGCGGCGCACGGCGGGGCGTTTCCGATCCGGGTGCGCGAGGTCGGGGTGGTGGGCGCCGTGACGGTCTCGGGGCTGCCGCAGGCGCAGGATCACGCGCTGGTCGTCGAAGGGCTCGAACGGTTCCTGAGCGACGCCGGCTGACGGTCCGAGCCGGCGCCGGACGATTTGGGCGGGACGTTCTGGAACGCGACGCATCGGGGCGGGCGATTTATCGGGACAGGACTGACCCGGCCGACGAGGGTCGGCCGGGTCAGTCTGATCGTCGGCTTGGTCGTCGCGGTTTCTGGTCGCCGCCGTCCCCGTTGTCGCCGTCCCCGTTGTCGCGGTTCCCGGTTCTAGTCGGCTTCGCGGACCTTGGCGGCGAGCGCGGCCGCCGCGGCGCCCGGGTCTTCGGCCTCGGTGATGGCGCGCACTACGACGACTCGTCTCGCGCCGGCCTTAAGGACCCGGCCGAGTGTCATGAGATCGATGCCGCCGATGGCGAACCAGGGTACGCACGACGGATCGAGCGGAGGGGCGGCCTTGGCCGCGTATTCGACCAGGGCCGGGCCGGGCGCCGGGCGGCCCGGCTTGGTCGGGGTGGGCCAGCA
>JBOHCW010000075.1:0-5611 GCA_050725375.1 Actinocrinis sp.
TACGTGTACGACGACGCGGCCGGGGCCGCCTGGCCCGCGATGATTCGGACCGACGGCGGCAGCACCGCGTTCGCGAACCCGCATGTCACGGAACTGACTCTTCCCTCGGGCCGACGGGGCGTGGTGGTGAGCCTGTTCCTGCCGGGCGAGGGCGCGGTGAGCGCAGAGGGCGGACAGCTCGTCTACTTCCGCGCGTATCCGGACTCGGACCCTGTCGTGTAACTGTGTTGTCAGCCACGGTGACAGTGCCCTGTGGTGCGAGACTTCGCGCATGGTCAGGGGTCTGGTTACGGCGCGCAGCGCGAGGGCGCAACTCATAAGGGCACTGTGTGCGACCGCGATGCTGGCGACGGCGGCGTGCTCCGGGAGCGACGGCGGTGGCGGCGGCATGTCGTCGAGCTCGGGCGTATCGCCGATGGCGGTCGGCGTCACGCGGTATGTGCCGGCCGCGCGCGCTGCCGTTCCGACCATGGCCGGCACGACGCTGGATGGCGGAAAGCTCGCGTTGAGCGACTACGTCGGCCTCGTCGTCGTGGTGAACGTGTGGGGGTCCTGGTGCGCCAAATGCCGCTTGGAGGAGCCGGCCCTCGAAGAAACTTACCGTGCCTACCAGGCCGCGGGCGTGCGATTCCTCGGCATCAACGATCACGACGACAACGCCGCCGCGCTCGCTTACACACGCGCCTTCGGCATGACCTATCCCTCGCTTCAGGACCCTGACGAGACGCTGCTTCTCCAGCTGCACACGATGATCCCGGCGACGTCGATTCCCTCGTCGGTCATCGTGGACCGGCACGGCCGGATCGCGGCACGCGTCATCGGGCCGATCACCGAGCCGCGACTGAGGCAACTGCTGGACGCGGTACTGGCGGAGAAGGCGTAGCCGACGCCTCGTTCCGATCGGAAGCAGACCAGCCGAACCCGATTGCCGGTCAGGCGATCGTCGCCGGCTGCGCAGTGGCTAAGAGCTTTTCGATGCCCTCCGGCGAGAGCAGGTGCTTCGCCGCCATGCGGGCCGCGCCCTCCACACCGGCGCGCTCGCCTAGAGACGAGGTCTCGATGGCCAGCGTCCGGGTGGCCAGGGGTAGGGCCCTGCGATAGATGACGCCCCGGATGTCCGCCAGCAGGTCCTCGTGCAGCTGGGCGATGGCACCGCCGACGACGATGGCGTCGGGATTGTGGAAGCTGACCAGCGACGCCAGGACCTCGCCGATCTGCTGGCCGGCCAGGCGCACCCGGCGGCGGGCCACCGGGTTGCCCTCGGAGACCAGGCGCACGACGTCGCGGCCGCTGTCGGCCTTGAGGCCCGCCTCGCGTAAGGCCTTTGCGATGGCGGCGCCGGAGGCCACCGCCTCGACACAGCCGGTGTTCCCGCAGTGGCACAGGACCTCTTCGTGCCCTGGCAGGGGAATATGGCCTATGTCGCCGGCCGCGCCGGAGGCGCCGCGATGCAGGGTGCCGTTGGAGATGATGCCGCAGCCGATTCCGGTGCCCACCTTGACGTAGAGCAGGTGTTTGAGGTCTCTGCGACGGCTGTACTCACCGAACGCCATCATGTTGACGTCGTTGTCGACCAGCACGGTCGCGGCGTAGCGGCCGGCGAAGAAATCGGGGACGCGGTAGCCGTCCCAGCCCTGCATGATCGGCGGACGGATCACGGTGCCCGTCTCGGCTTCTACCGGCCCCGGGACGCCGATGCTGATGGCGCGCAGGTCGCCCCGGTCCCTTCCGGCCTCGGCGAGCAGGGCGTCGATCAGCTCGTGCACGCCGGACAGCGTGGCCTGCGGGCCCTGGTTGATGTCGATCTCGCACACGGCTTCGGCCGCCGGCGCGCCGCCCAGCGTGGTCAGCGCGGCGCGGCAGTGCGTCGCGCCGAGGTCGACAGCGCAGATCAGCGTGTCGTGCGCGAGCCGGAGCGCGAGCGGCGGGCGGCCGCGCTCGGTGGCCACCGGCTCGGTCTCGACCAGTAGGCCGCGCGCGACCAGCAGGTCCACCCGCTGCGCGACCGCCGCGCGGGACAGGCCGGTCGCCTGCGCGAGCTGGCTGCGACGGGTGGCCGTACCGTCCGCCACCAGGCACGCCAGCTCGCTGAGCGCGGCGAGGTTGCGTGCGCCGAGGCTGCTCATGTGGCTCCGTTCCGGCCGGACACCGAGGGCTCGGCGTCCGCGATTTATGACGGAAGTTAGCGTAATTCTCGCCATTGTCAACGTAAAGAGCGAGGTTTAGCGTACTGGTTGGCCGAAAGGGAGGTAGGACTCGATGGTCGAGGCGCCGCTGAGGGTGGCAATCGCGGGCGCGGGCATGGTGGCCCGGCTGCACCTGGACGCCGCACGGCGCGCCGGCGCTCGGGTCGTCGGGCTCTGCGCGTCCACGCCGGGACGCGGAAAGGCGGCGGCGCAGCGGTTCGGGCTCGACCGGTCCTTCGACTCGGCCGAGGAGCTCGCGACCAGTGGCGACGTGGACGTCGTGCACGTCTGCACGCCGAACTCCTCGCACGCGCGGCTGACCGAACTGGCGCTGCGCGCCGGAAAGCACGTGGTCTGCGAGAAGCCGCTGGCCACGACGAGTGAGGACGCTGACGCTCTGGTCGCGCTCGCCCGCGACAGCGGCCTGGTCACGGCGGTCCCGTTCGTCTACCGATACCACCCGATGGCCGCCGAGGCGCGCGGCCGGGCCCGGGACGGCTCGCTCGGCGAGATCCGGCTGATCCACGGCCACTACCTGCAGGACTGGCTCTCAGCACCCGAGGACAACAACTGGCGGGTCGATCCGGCGCTGGGCGGCGCGTCACGCGCGTTCGCGGACATCGGCTCGCACTGGTGCGACCTGGTGGAGTGGGTGACCGGACACCGGATCAGCGAGCTGATGGCGCAGACGCAGACGGTGCTGCCGGTGCGGGCGGCACCGGGGCGCGAGACGTTCTCCGCGGCGCGTGACGACGGACCGGCCGCGAACGGCGGCGAGGCGGACGGGCCAGGCCGCACGACGGTGGTGACCGAGGACGCGGTACAGGTCGTCTTCCGCACGGACCGGGGCGCCGCCGGGACGCTGACCGTCTCGCAGGTCTCCCCCGGCCGCAAGAACCGGTTGTGGTTCGAGGTGGACGGCGCGGCGGCGAGCGTCGCGTTCGACCAGGAGAACCCCGAGTCGCTGTTCGTCGGCTCGCGCTCCGGCAACGCGGTACTCCCGCGCGACGCGGACCTGCTCACGCCGCAGGCCGCGCGTCTCAGTATCCTGCCGCCGGGCCATCCGATGGGTTACGCCGACTGCTTCGCGGGGTTCGTCGCCGACGTGTACGCCGCGATCCGCACTCCGGCGCGGGCGCCCGGACCGGCAGACGGGCAACCGGTTCCCGACCCGTTCCCGACCTTCGCCGACGCCGCCCGCACCGTCCGACTGACCGAGGCGGTCCTGCGCTCCGCCCGCTCCCGAACCTGGACCGAGGTGCCCTCATGAAGCTGGGCTTTCTGACCGCCTGCCTGCCGCAGCTGCCGCTGGCGTCGATCGCCGCCTGGGCCGCCGAGCACGGCTACGAGGCGCTGGAGGTGGCCACCTGGCCGACCACCGGCTCGCGGGACTTCGAGGCCGGCCACATCGACGTGACCGACTTCGGCGAGAAGCAGGCCGAGGAGGTCCGCGCGCTGTTCGAGCGGACCGGGCTGTCCATCTCGGCGTTCGCCTACTACGAGAACAACCTGCACCCGCACGAGCAGCGCCGGCTGGAGATCGCGGAGCACGTGCGCCGCAACGTGGACGCCGCGCAACTGCTCGGCGTGCCGTACGTCGGCACGTTCATCGGCCGCGACCCGGGCCTGTCGGTCAAGGAGAACCTCGCGCTGGGCGAGCGGGTGCTGCCGCCGCTGGTCGAGTACGCCGGCGAGCGCGGCGTGAAGCTGATCATCGAGAACTGCGTCATGGAGGGCTGGCACCCGGACGGCTACCCGGGCAACCTGGCCTACTCCCCCGAGCTGTGGGAGTGGATGTTCTCCCTCGGCTTCTACCTCAACTACGACCCCTCACACCTGCTGTGGCTCGGCATCGACCCGGTCGAGGCGCTGCGCCCGTACGTGGACCGGATCCCGCACGCGCAGGCCAAGGACGCGCAGCTCGATCCGCGCGCGCGGGTGCGCTACGGGTTCTTCGGCAAGACGTTGAGCCGCGACGATCCGTGGGACGTGGGCTGGTGGCGCTACCGCGTCCCGGGCCTGGGCCAGGTGGACTGGAGCGCGGTGGTCGACGCGCTGTACGAGGGCGGATTCACCGGGACGCTCTCGGTCGAGCACGAGGACCCGGTCTGGGGCGGCGACGAGACCCGGGTGAAACAGGGACTTGAGATCGCGCACCGCACGCTGCGCCCGCTGATCGTCGGCTGAATCAGAACACGAAAACGGCGCGGGACAGCCCGCGGCGGCACCGCAGAAAAGTCGAGCCGGCCCGGCACGGGTATCCGGCGCAAGCGAAGTGGAGGATCGGGAACAATGTCGAATCCGATCAGCGTGCAGCTCTACAGCGTGCGCGAGCAGATGGCCGAGGACCGGGACGCCACGGTGCGCCGCGTCGCCGGGCTCGGATTCCGCGCGATCGAGCCGTACAACCCGGCCGAGGACCCGCAGGGCTTGCGGCGGCTGGCCGACGAGCTGGGCCTGACCGTCTCCGGCGTGCACGCCGGCGGCCTGGTGCGCGAGCCGGAGCCGGGGCCGACCTTCGAGGCGGTGGCGCGGCTGGGCACGACGCTGGCGATCGTGCCGGCCGGCATCCCGGAGCAGGAGTTCACCACGGCCGACGGGATCGCCCGCGCGGCCGACCTGCTCAACGGGCTGGCCGAGCAGGCCAAGGGCTACGGGCTCAGGCTCGGCTACCACAACCACTGGTGGGAGTTCGAGCCGAGGATCGACGGGGTGCACGCGCTGGAGGTCATGGCGGCGCGGCTGAGCCCCGAGGTCCTGCTGGAGATCGACACCTACTGGGCCGCGGTCGGCGGCGCACAGGTGCCCGACCTGTTGCGCCGGCTCGGCGACCGGGTGGTGGCGCTGCACGTCAAGGACGGTCCGGTCGTCAAGGGCGAGCCGCACACGGCGGTCGGCGCGGGCGTGATGCCGGTCGCCGAGATCCTGGCGGCCGCGCCGGACGCGTGGCGCGTGGTCGAGCTGGACAGCTGCGCGACCGACGTGTTCGACGCGCTGGCCGAGAGCCACGCGTACCTGACCGGATTGGAGAGCGGGGCAAGGGCGGTGGCGGCCGGATGACACCACTCGACGGCGCGGGCTCCGAGCCGCGCCCGGTCGGCTCCGGCCCGGTCGGCGTCGCGCTGATCGGCGCGGGCGTGATCAGCGCGCAGTACCTCACGAACCTGACCGCGTTCCCGGACCTCAAGGTCATCGGCATCGCGGACCTCGACACCGAGCGCGCCACGACGGTCGCGCAGACCTTCGGCGTGCCGGTGTCCGGCGATCCGTTCACGATCCTGGCGATCCCCGAGGTCGAACTGGTGGTCAACCTGACCATCCCGGCCGCGCACGCCGCCGTGGCGCTGACCGCGCTGCTGGCCGGCAAGCACGTCTACGGCGAGAAGCCGCTCTCGCTCGACCCGGCGTCCGGCGAGAAGCTGCTG
>JBOHCW010000076.1:0-6410 GCA_050725375.1 Actinocrinis sp.
GGCGGCGAGCTGGGGATGGTGCGCGGGCCGTGGCGCGGGACCCGCTGCGGTGCCGTGGTGCTGCTGTGGCGCGGTGCCGTGGTGCCTTGGTGCGGTCGTGCGGTGTTCGCGCGGTGGTGCGGTGCGCCGGCCGCGGGGTTCTGCCGAACCCGCCCCGGCGGCCGGAAGTGTCGCCAGGCCCTGATCCGGTTGGCGCCGCGGCACATCATACTCAGCAGGCTGATGCGCGACGCCGCCGGGCCGCGCGGTCAGGACACTCATCCGGCCGCGTAAGGCCGTCAGGGCCGGTGGATCGCGGTGTTTACGGCGAACGCACCCGGCAGCGCTGCCGGGCACGGGTCAGCTGCTCGGCCGGGTCGCCGAACAGCGACCACGGGTGCGTCGAGGCGTACGGCCCCATCGCGCGGAACACCTTCGCCGCCTCCCACATGCGCTCCCCCGCGTACAGGGCGTGTGCGAGCACTGAGAAATCGGGCACCGGCACCATCGGGTCCTGCTCCACGGCGCGAAACCAGCCGTCGAACACGTGCATCGAGGTGAACAGCGCGTGCTGGTCGGTCCACTGCCGGTCGGCGCCCTGGCCGCGCACCGGGTCCGTGCGCAGGTCGCGGTAGTGCTCGACGTACGCGGTCAGCGGCAGCATCTGCAGCGCGCAGTCCGAGGGGCTGTGCAGCGAAATCCACCGCGCCGCCTCCCACATCGCGTCCGTGCTGCCGCCGTTGCGGGTGAAGAAGCACGAGAGCATCCGGTGGTGCGCCTCGCGGTTGAGCGGGTCGCGCGAACGCACCTCGACCAGCAGGTCCCACGGCCCCTCGGCCAGCACACCCTCGGGGCCGGGCACCTTCGCGTGCCCGAGCCGCGCCAGCGCCAGCAGGCCGGCCCACGGCGTCGGGTCGGCCGGGTCGGCGTCCGCGGACACCAGGCACGCGCGCTGGGCCAGCGCGGCCAGGTCCCCGGCGTGCGCGTCGTCGGCGTCGGCGGCACGCAGCGCGCGGGCCACGGCGGTGCGCGCGTACATCAGCAGCGCGTCGGTGTTCGCGGGCTCCTCGGCGAGCCAGAGCTCGGCGACGTCCATGCCGGCGGCGACGGAGGCGAGTACCAGCGTGCGCTGCGCGCGCAGCTCGAAGTCCTCCCGGGTGGCCGCGATCAGCGCGCGCGCCTCGTGGAACCGGCCGGCCTTCAGGTCCAGGGCGACCTGCGCCAGGGCGCGGTCCGCGCCGGCCGGATTCCAGACGAACGCGGCCTTGATCACCGCGCCTCCCGTACCCCGAGGGGCGCGCGCGGACCGGGTGTCGCGGCGGCGGAACAACTCGGCACTGCGGCTCCCGTGGCTCGGCGGCTTGTTTCCCGTGCTGGTACCCGTAAAACGCAGCACACGATATCAACAACGACGCGAGAGAAAAGCAGGTCCCGAACACATAGTGTGACGGCTCTGCGATATTCCGCTCACATCGCAGCTCAGCATGTGTGTTTGAGCGTTCAACCGCTTCGCCTGGCGCGGCCGTGGCGCGTGGCGCGGGCTCACCGGGCGATCAAGGCCCCGCGCCGCGGATTGTGACCGGTGACAGCCGGGCACCGCCCCGCACGACCTGGCGGCCAGTGCCCTGACAGGGCTCTGAAACGTTTTCGGAACCCGCGGTGCGCGCACGACCGCACGACGCCGCGCACGGCCCGGGCCGCGCGCTTCCGGCCGCGCGAGTCGTCCCCGCGTCAGCACTCGATCTCGACCGCTATTGAGCGCCCTGAGACGCGGCCGGCCGCCGGTACCTCGGCCACGCGCGCATCGCCTCGTGCAGATCCTCGTCGTCCAGGTCCGGCTCGGGCAGCGCGCTCGCCCGCTCGCGGCACGCGCACATCCCGTCCAGCAGCATCGTCAGGTACCGCCGCCACCCGCGCGGCCGCACGGCGCGGGTGAACTCGACCATCGTCGAGACCATCAGCAGCACCGCCGGGATGTCGCGGCCGGTGAAGTCCGGGCGCAGCCCGCCCTGCCGCTGCGCGTTTTCGACCAGCTCGTCCATCATCGGCTTGAGCCGGTCGCGCATCCGCGCCACCCGGTCGTTGCCGAACGACTCGCCGAGCATCACGTCGCGCAGCCCGAAGTCCGCGGCCTGCAACTCGGCCAGCTCGGTCAGCAGCCCGGCCAGCCCGTCCCAGGCGTCAGGGTCCTGCAGCGCCCGCTCGGTCAGGCTGAGCACCGTCGCCAGGCCCTCCTCGAACAACGCCTCGACCAGCGCCTCCTTGTTCGGGAAGCGGCGGTAGACCGTGCCGACCCCGAGCCCCGCGCGCCGGGCCACCTCGTCCAGCGTCGCCTCCAGCCCGCGCTCGGCGAACACGTCACGCGCCGCGGCCAGGATCCGCTGGCGGTTGAGCTCGGCGTCGCGCCGCAGCGGGCGCGGGACGCGGGGGATGGCGGTGTCCATGGCGGGGCAGTCTACCTCCTGCGCGAGATAACCGGAGAAGCCTTCTCCGCTTCTATGTTACGCTTTTCGGCGAAGCGGAGAAACATACTCCAGATACTGGGGGGACCCATCAGATGTCCGAGACCGTGACGACGGGCGGCGCCGGGGCGTCCGGCGCACCGCCGCGACCGACCGCGGCGGCGTCCGACCAAGCGCCGCACCACGACGAGCACCACGCCCGGCGCTGGTGGATCCTCGGCGTGATCGGGCTGGCCCAGCTGATGATCGTGCTGGACGCCACCATCGTGAACATCGCGCTGCCCGACGCGCAGAAGGCGCTGGCCTTCTCCAACGGCGACCGGCAGTGGATCGTGACCGCCTACTCGCTGGCCTTCGGCGGCCTGCTGCTGTTCTTCGGCCGGATCGCCGACCTGATCGGGCGCCGCAACGCGATGCTGGTCGGCCTGGTCGGCTTCGCGATAGCCTCCGCGCTCGGCGGCGCGGCCCCGAACTTCGAGATCCTGGTGATCGCCCGGGCACTGCAGGGCGCCGCGGGCGCGATGCTCGCCCCGGCCGCGCTGTCCCTGCTGACCACGACCTTCACCGACGCCAAGGAGCGCGCCACCGCGTTCGCCGTCTTCGGCGGGATCGCCGGCTCCGGCGCCGCGATCGGCCTGCTGCTCGGCGGGCTGCTCACCGAGTACCTCAACTGGCGCTGGACGCTGTTCGTCAACCTGCTGCTGACCGTCCCGGCGCTGGTCGGCACGCTGCTGCTGCTGCGCCGCGAGCGCTCCGGGCACCGGCCCAAACTCGACCTGTTCGGCACGGTCGCGGTCTCGATCTCGCTGTTCAGCCTCGTGTACGGGTTCTCCAACGCCTCGTCGCACAGCTGGAGCGCACCGTCCACCTGGGGCTACCTGGCGGTCGGCGCCGTGCTGCTGGCCGTGTTCGCCTGGTGGCAGACCCGCGCCTCGCACCCGCTGATGCCGCTGCGCATCCTGCTCGACCGCGATCGCGGCGGCTCGTTCCTGGCGGTGTTCATCACCGGCGCGGGCATGTTCGGCGTCTTCCTGTTCCTGACCTACTACCTGCAGGTCATGCTCGGCTACTCGCCGATCAAGACCGGCCTGGCGTTCCTGCCGATGATCGGCGTCCTGATGATCGCCGCGACCCTCGCCACCACCCGGCTGATGCCGCGCCTCGGCGCCCGCCCGATGGTCGCGGTCGGCATGCTCATGTCGGCCGGCTCGATGGCCTGGCTCACCGGCATCGGCCTGACCTCCGACTACACCGGCGAGGTGCTCGGCCCGCTGCTGCTGATCGGCGTCGGCCTCGGCCTGGTCATGGCGCCCGCCATGGGCGTGGCCACCTTCGGCGTGGACAAGGAGGACGCCGGCGTCGCCTCCGCCCTGGTCAACACGATGCAGCAGGTCGGCGGCTCCATCGGCACCGCCCTTCTCAACACCCTGGCGGCCTCGGCGGCCACCGCCTACGCGCTCGGCAAGCCCAAGACGGCGCAGGTCGAGGCGATGGCCCAGCTGCACAGCTACTCGACCGCGTTCTGGTGGTCCGCCGGCATCTTCGCGGTGGGCACGATCATCTGCGGCCTGCTCCTGCGGCCGGGCGTGCAGACCCCGAGCGCCGACGCGGCGCCGGCCGTGCACACGTAGCGGTTCTCACCCGCCGGACCTCGTCGTACGCGATCGCGTGTGGATCGCGTACGACGAGCGCGGATCGGCACAGCGAGCGGCGAAGCGGCACGCCGCGGCAGGCCGGCCGTCAGAGTCCCGGCGATCAAGGGACTCACCGACGGCGTCCCGCCGCGACACCCGCGGCCGCTCGGACTGCGCCGATCCGCGCTCGTCCTGTCGATGATTGAGCCATGGCGGCCTTGAGCGCGGCCAAAGCAGCACGCCGTCGCGGAACGGCTCGGTCTCCCTACGTGTCTTCGGGTTCGTATACGTCGGCGAGGCCCTCGGAATCCGACTGCTGTCCCGGCTCCGGCGCGTCTGGCGAATCCGACGACGACGCGTCGTGCCCGGCTTCCCGCTGCTGGTGCTCATGTGCGACGCCCGCGAAGTACCGGCCGTTTTCGCGCGCGGTGCCGGCGAAGTCCGGGAAACCCCAGCGCTCACAACCGTCCGCGAACGCGAAGTGCCACTGTGCGGCCGCCTGCGGGCTGTGCCGCAACACGGCGATGGCGAGCGTCAGGGGTTTGAGTGCGCTCTCCAGTGCGACGACCAGGTCCCCGCGTTCGTCGTCGGGCAGGCCCTCTCGCGGCGCGTCCAGCAGCGCCCACATCTCCCGGGTGCCCGCCTCCGCCTCGTCCTGCGCGGCGGGCAGCAGGTCCTCGACGTCCCCGTCCGAGATCGTCTCGGTCTCGATCCGGTCGACCAGGTACTTCAGGCCCAGCGTGCGCGCCTCGGCGACCAGGAAGCCGCGGTGGCGCGCCGAGTCCGGATCGTCGAGCCCGCGCAGGTGCGCCGTCGCCTCGTCCAGGTACCGTAGCGCGGCCCTGATATCGGTCGGCGCGACCACGCGCGCGGCCGACTCCAGCGCCGCGACGGCCGGCTGACAGCCGCCCGCGCGCCGCGACGCGTCAGCAGAACCCTGATAGGCGGCCAGCGCGGCCTCGTCATCGCCGGCGCCCTCCGCCGACTCGCCGAGAGAGTGCAGCAGCCACGAGCGCGCAACCGCGTAGTCATCGGAGATTTCGGCGAGCACCGCGGTGAGGACTCTGACGGCGTCGCCGTGCCGGCCGCGCTCGCGCAGGCCCTGCGCGTAGTGCAGTGCCGCGCCGTGGACCGGTTGGCGACAGACCTCGTCGTCCCAGTGCCCGGCCAGAGCGACCAGCGTCGGATGGTAGAACGATTCGGCCTGTTCGTGCCGCCGCGCGCGGTAGTGCGCCTCGCCCATCAGGAGTCTGGCACGTGCCACCCCGACCGGATCGACGCCGGCCAGCAGGTGCGCGGCCTGGGCCGCGTGCTGCGCCACCTCCTCGTCCCGGCCGCCCTGCGCGTCGACGGCCTCGGCCAGCAGCAACGTGGCCGGCCCGAGCAGGTCCTGCGCGACCGGCGGAGAATTGCGCGCCTCCACCCGGTACACCGCGCGCTCCGCCTCCTCGGCCTGTCCGTCGGCGAGGTACGCCTGGCCGCGCCGCAGTTCGGCCTCGGCTGCGAGCCAGGGCTGGAAGACGCCCTCGTACAGGTCGATCAGCACCCCGAGCCGTTCGATCAGCTGCCCGCGATACTCGCCGGCCCGCCCGTCCTCGCCCTGCCGCGCGAACATCCGGCCGATCGCCGCCGTGACCTCCACCCACGGCCGCATGCCCGCGGCCGTCATCGCGGAACCGCCGTGCTCCTCGGCCAGTTCGGTGAACTCGCGGAACTCGCCCGCGCCCGCGTCGGACGCGCTGCGGCTCACGTCGCCGTCCACGTCCGGCTCCAGGTCCACGACCCGCCGCCACCGGTCCAAGCGCTGGCACAGGCCCGGCAGCCGGACCGCGAGCAGTTGCCCCGCCGAGGCGCGTCCGAGCTCGAACTCGGCATGCGCCCGCACCGCGAGCTGCGACTGCGCTTCATCAGCGGCCTGCTGATCGCCCGCCAGGTGCGTCTGGAACGCGCGGGACGCCTCGCAGCGCAACGAGTCCATCGTGCGGTCAAGCGCCGCGTACTGCCGGATCGCGCCGGCGAACGCGTCACACGCCGCGGCGTGCCCGGCAGGCTCGGATGCGTCTCGTGCGAGCGCGACCGCGCGGCCCTCGGCAAGTTCGGCCTCGAGGTCGGCGCCGAGCGCCGCGCCGCTCGCCGCGACACGCTCCCAGGCCGCGTCGGCGTGCGGGTGTCGCAGAAAACCGAGACAGCGCGCATGCGCGGCCAGCACGTCCACCGGCTCGAACCCGGCCGGCCGCGACAGCGAACCGGCGACGCCGGAGGCCGAATCGGCGCCCGTCGCGGTCCCCGGTCCGGAACCGCTGCCCTGCCGAGCGTCCCAGGGCGCCGCGACCGG
>JBOHCW010000077.1:0-6180 GCA_050725375.1 Actinocrinis sp.
CACGCGCGCGAGGTGCGCCGGCTGCACGAGAAGCTGTTCTACCGTCCGCTGCTGGCGGCCGTCGCGCGACTGGACGAGGGCAGCGCGGCAGGGGCCGTGCCCGTGCCCGTGGGATCGGGCGCGTCCGGTGCGCCGCCGCGTCTCTCGGCGCAGGCTGCGCGTGCGCGTCTCGAAGCACTCGGATACGCGGACCCGGCCGGCGCGCTGGCGAACATCGAGGCACTGGCGACCGGCGTCAGCCGCCGCGCCGCGATCCAGCGCACCCTGCTGCCGGTGATGCTCGGCTGGTTCGCCGACGCCCCCGACCCCGACGCCGGCCTGCTGGCCTTCCGCCGCGTGTCGGACGCGCTCGGCGACACGCCCTGGTATCTCAGATCACTGCGAGACGAGGGCGAGGCCGCGTGGCGTCTGGCCCGGGTGCTGACCTGCGGCGGCTACGTGCCCGACCTGCTGCTGCGCGACCCCGGCGCGGTCGCCCTGCTCGGCGACGACCGTGCGCTGGCACCCCGTCCCCGTGCCGCGGTCGAGGCGGAGATGGCGGCGGTCGTCGACCGGGCGACCAGCGCCGAACAGGCGGTCACGGCGGTACGCGCCGTGCGCCGGCGTGAGTTGTTCAGGATCGTGGCCGCGGACCTCCTCGGGTTGTTGGGCACGGCGGATTCGGTGGACTCAGGTGCGGCGTCGATGGCACCGGCGGGATCGGCGGGTGGTCCGCCCGCCGTGTCCGGCGCCCCGGTGCCTGTCAGGCCCGCGGCGACGGATCGAACAGCGACGGATCGCGCCGGGACACCGGAATTGGCGGACCCCTTGGACGTATTGGGCCGCGCCCTCACCGACGTCACCGAAGCGACCATCGACGCCGCCCTCGCCGCGGTGATCGCTTTCCGTGGACGCGCGGGTGCATCGGCCGGTAAGTCTGCCCGCGCGCCCAGCGATGCGACCGGCGGCGCGAGCGGCAATGCGCCGGACAAAGCGCCGGACAAGGCGCCGGTCGGCCCATCGGCGAGCGAGACGCGACCGGCCGAACCGGGCCATGCCGAACCGAGCCATGCCGAAGCGACCTTTGCCACGGCTGGTGACGTGACGGCCGGCGGCGTGACGGCTGACACCGCGACCGGGCCTCCGCCACCTGACGGTGAAACAGGCGGCGGGCAGCCGGGTGCTGCCTCAGCAGACGATGCCCCGCCCGACGACGGGCCCTGTGGCGACCTCGCCGCCGCGCTGCCGACCCGGCTGGCGGTGATCGCCATGGGCCGGTTCGGCGGCGCGGAGCTCGGCTACGGCTCGGACGCCGACGTCATGTTCGTACACGAACCCTGCCCGGGCGCCGACGAGCACGAGGCCACCACGCTCGCCTTCGAGCTGGCCAACGAACTGCGCCGGCTGCTGCAGACCCCGAGCCCCGATCCGCCGCTGGTGATCGACGCGGACCTGCGTCCCGAGGGACGGCAGGGGCCGCTCGTGCGCAGCCTCGCCTCCTATGCCGAGTACTACAAGCGGTGGTCGCGGGTCTGGGAGTCGCAGGCCCTGCTGCGTGCCCGGCCGATCGCCGGTGCGCGGGAGGTGGGCGAGCGCTTCGTCGCGCTCGTCGACCCGATCCGCTATCCGGCCTCGGGCCTGACCGAACCCGACCTGGTCGAGATCCGCCGGCTCAAGGCCCGGATGGAGGCGGAACGGCTGCCGCGCGGCGCCGACCGCGCGCTGCACACCAAGCTCGGTCCGGGCGGGCTGTCAGATGTCGAATGGGTGGCTCAGCTCCTTCAGTTGAGGTACGGGGCGGACCGGCCCTCGCTGCGGGTGACCAGCACGCGCGCCGTGCTGGCCGCCGCGAACGAGGCCGGGCTGATCGCCGAGGCCGACCGCGCGCTGCTCGACGACGCCTGGTACCAGACGTCGCGAACCCGCAACGGCATCACCCTCGCCCGGGGCCGCCCGGCCGACCAGCTGCCGACCGGCGCGCGCGACCTGGCCGTGATCGCGCGCTACCTGGACAGCTGGCACCGGGCCGACGACTCCGCCGCCGCGGACGGCTCAGCGCCGGGCAGTACCGGGACCGGCGGCGCGGGGAGCGCTGACGGTCCGGCGACCGCGGCGCCGAACGTCGGCGGACTGCTGCTCGACCGCCAGCGGCTCAACCACGAGGCGCTGGTGGACGCGCACCGCCGGCGGGCGCGTCGGGCCAGGGCCGCCTTCGAGCGGCTGTTCTACGGTCGGCAGATCGGTGATCGGTGATGGCGCCTGGCGATCGGTGGCCGCGGTGCGTCGATCGGGTCGACGCGTGTCCCCGCCGCTGACGGTGCCGGTGCGGGTGCGCCGAGTCCGGTGACGGGTCCGGGCGGCCGCGCCCGTCAGAGCCCCGACCTGGCGCCGGAGCGCCGGTCCTGGCCCGATCCGGCCGGCTGGGCGGCCAGTGCCGACGTGGGCGTGTGGCCGAGGCCCGCGCCGAGGGCCGGCGGGTCGTCGAGGCGGCGGCCGAGTTCGTCGACCAGGCGCAGTTGGACCGCCTCGCGGCGCACGGCCGAGGTGGTCCGGCCGTGCCGGTGGCTGATGTCCAGCCAGGTCAGGTTGCCGAGCACCTCGGCGGTCAGCCGGGCGCGCTCGTCGTCGGTCCACACCGCTCCGGCGTTGCGGTGCGGACCGGTCGCCTTGCCACGCGGCGGACTGCCTCGCCACGTCAACGCCGTGACCTCGGCTCTGGGCACGCGGCGTACGACCGCGTTGCCGGTCATGAACTGCAGTTCGCCGCCCTCGAAGCGCACCGACTCCGCGATCAGGTTGACGGTGACCGGTTCGGCGCCGGAGCCGAGCCAGCCGGGGCCGGCCTCGGCGGCGAGTTCGAGTTCGATGACGGACGCGGTGCGCGGGCCGGAGCCGCGCGCGGCGGACGGGCGGCGCCCGGCCGTGACCGTGCTCGTCACAGGGTTCGTAGTAGCAGTGGCGGCGGTGTCGGTAACGGTGTTCATGGATATTTCTCCTCTTCCGGTCATATGCGGACGGACGTTGACGTCCAGTAACCGACTATGACAGGAGGTACCGACAGAAACGTGATCACCATTGCCGACCTGCGGATTCACCGTTTGAGGCTGGCGGGCCGCGAACGCGAACGCGAACGTGCCCGGCTCCACTGGGGAACCGGGCACGCCGGGCGCGCGGATCGTCTGCCGCGCGGGAGCGGGCGAACAGTCAGCCCGCGTACTTCTGCACGAGCGCGCCGAGACGCGGAAGAGCGGCCTCGACGTTCTTGACACCGCTCGAGCGGACGGTGTTGTACGCCCTCTTCAGCGGGGCGCGCTCGGAGTTCGCGGCACGCTGGTCGGTGACCGACAGCAGGGCCTCGGAGACCTCGCCGCCGCGCTTGGCCAGGTAGTCGCCGAACTCGGCGGCGCCATCGTTCTTGAAGTCCACGTAGAACGGCTCAAGCTGGGCCACGAAGTCCGGCAGCAGGGCGTCCACGGCGTCGTGGATGATGCCCGAGGCGAACGCGGTGACGGTCTTGTAGGCCAGCTTGATCGCCGTACCCGAGATGCCCGACTTGTCAGACACCTCCTGGTCGATCAGCGTCTGGCAGTCGGTGACGACCTTCGGGCGGTTGTCCGGCGTGAGCAGGACTTCCTGAAGTGTGGCTGCCATGAGGGTGTTTCTCCTTGTGGGTATGGGGCATCGCAAGGGGGGACCGGTGAATTGCTGTGCCCAGGCGGACCCGAGCGGGGGCCGCGCGGCCCGCTCGACTCAGGGTCCGCACAGGTTACCGTACCCGGGCGCCGTGTCGCCCTCCCCTGTCTCGAATGTAATCGACGCCCGCTGACCGCCCGCTCAGGCGCCGGATAGGCCGAGGTCCCGGGCGATCAGCATCCGCTGCACCTCGCTGGTGCCCTCGCCGATCTCCAGGATCTTCGCGTCGCGGTAGAACCTCCCGACCGGGAACTCGTTCATGAACCCGTAGCCGCCGAAGATCTGCGTGGCGTCGCGCGCGTTGGCCATCGCGGCGTCGCCCGCGACCAGCTTGGCGATCGCGGCCTGCTTCTTGAACGGCTTGCCGCTCAGCAGCAGCGCGGCGGCGTGCCGGTACGCGAGGCGGGCCGTGTGCGTGCGCGCCTCCATGTCGGCGATCTTGAACTGGATCGCCTGGTACTGCTCGATCCGGTGCCCGAACGCGCTGCGCTCGCGGGCGTACCGCAGCGACTCGTCGACGCAGCCTTGGGCGAGGCCGGTGGACAGGGCGGCGATGGCGATGCGGCCCTCGTCGAGGATGCGCAGGAACTGCGCGTAACCGCGGCCGCGCTCGCCGAGCAGGTTCTCCTCAGGCACCCGGCAGTCCTCGAAAGACAGACCGTGCGTGTCAGACGCGCACCAGCCGACCTTGGAGTATCCGGGTTCGACGGTGAAGCCCGCCGTCCCGCTGGGCACCATGATCGACGAGATCTCCTTGCGCCCGTCGCGGTCCGGGCCGGTCACCGCGGTCACCGTGACCAGGCTGGTGATGTCGGTGCCGGAGTTGGTGATGAACGACTTCGAGCCGCTGATCACCCACTGGCCGTCCGCCAGCCGCGCACGGGTCTTGGTCGCGCCGGCGTCGGAGCCGCCGTCCGGCTCGGTCAGGCCGAACGCGCCGAGCCGCTCGCCCGCGCACAGTTCGGGCAGCCAGCGCTCCTTCTGCGCCTGGCTGCCGAACCGGTAGATCGGCATGGCGCCGAGGCTGACGCCGGCCTCCAGCGTGATCGCCACCGAGGAGTCGACCCGCGCCAACTCATCCAGGGCGAGGCAGAGGGCGAAGTAGTCGCCGCCCATGCCGCCGTACTGCTCCGGGAAGGGCAGGCCGAACAGGCCCATCCGGCCCATCGCGGCGACCAGCGGGTACGGGAAGGCGTGCCGCTCGTAGTAGTCGCCGATGACCGGGGCGACCTCGGAGTGGGCGAACTCCTCGACGGTTTTGCGGAGCTCTTCGTACTCCGCGGGCAGTTGCGGATCGAGCACGGTGATCAGTCCTTCGTGAGGGCTTGGACGGCTCTGGACGGTGCCGGGCGGCCGAGGTGGTCGGCCATCCAGCGGCTGGTCTCGACGAGGGCCGGCAGGTCGATGCCGGTGTCGATCCCGAGTCCGTCCAGCATCCACACCAGGTCTTCGGTGGCGAGGTTGCCGGTGGCGGACTCTGCATAAGGGCAGCCGCCGAGGCCTCCCGCGGAGGCGTCGACGGTGGCGATGCCGGCCTGGAGCGCGGCGAGGGTGTTGCCCAGCGCCTGGCCGTAGGTGTCGTGGAAGTGCACGGCCAGGACCGCCGGGTCCACGCCCCGGCGGCCGAGCACGTCGATCAGCGCCCTGACGTGCCCCGGGGTCGCGGTGCCGATGGTGTCGCCGAGGCTGATCTGCCGGCAGCCGAAGCCGAGCAGCCGCTCGACCACGTCGGCGACCGCGGCCGGTTCGACCGGCCCCTCCCACGGATCGCCGAAGCACATGGACACGTACCCGCGCACCCACAGGCCGCGTTCGACGGCCGGAGCGACGACGGCCTCGATGTCGGCGAGCGCGCCGCCGAGCGTCGTGTTCAGGTTGCGCTGCGCGAAGGTCTCCGTCGCCGAGGCGAACACGGCGATCTCACGCACGCCGCACGCCAGCGCGCGCTCGTAGCCGCGCAGGTTAGGCACCAGGACCGGGTAACGCACACCGGGCCGCGTCTCCAGCAGCCGGAACAGTGTCTCGGCGTCGGCGAGCTGCGGAATCCACTTGGGGTGCACGAAGCTGGTCGCCTCGATCACCCGCGCACCGGCGTCGGCGAGCCGCTCGATGAACTCCGCCTTCACCTCGGTGCGCACGGTCATCTGCTCGTTCTGCAGGCCGTCGCGCGCGCCGACTTCGTAGACGGTCACGCTCTGCGGCAGCCCGGCGTGGGGGAAGACCTGGGGCAGTCGGCTGGTCATGACGGTCCCTCACTTCCGGAAGTGTTCGAAGGAGTGCCCGCGGTCGTGCTTGAGGCGGTGCGTAAAGCGGTGCTTGGGGCGGCCCCCGCATCGGAGCCGTCCGCAGTCTCGATGACGAACAACTCGGCACCGATCGACACCTTCTGGCCGACCTCTGCGCCTACGCGCGTGACCACGCCGTCGTGCGGCGCGGTGAGTGTGTGCTCCATCTTCATTGCTTCCATCGTGCCGAGCGGTTCGCCCGCCGACACCCGGTGGCCCGCGG
>JBOHCW010000078.1:0-5936 GCA_050725375.1 Actinocrinis sp.
CCGGCGGCGCGGGCGAGGTCGTAGGAGCTGAACAGCATCTCCATCGACAGGTTCGGCGTGCTGACCGCCGTGGGGGTGATGAGCACCGTCCGCGTTACCGACGTGCTCGGCACGCTCGACAGCACGGCGTGGCTCATGTTCGCAGCCGCGTTGAACACGCCCTTCAGCGCTACCGTCCCGTCAGCCAGCAGCAGCAGCCGCTCGTGGGCGTACTTGTCGACGCCGGTGATGTCCTGCTCGGCGCGGGGTGTCGCGAGGGTGAAGTCGCTGATGTCGTTGCTGATCACCTGCGCACTGCCGCTCGCGTCGTCCACCGAAATGGCCGCGCCGAGTCCAGAAGTCTTGCCTGACATGGGCTTATCCCTTCCCTAGCTGGTCTTGCAGTCGTCCCGCGTGGTCTGCGAGGTCCTCACCCCAGTCGGCGAGGCGGGCGTGCGTCACGACCCGGCCGCCCGCGCGGACGGAGAACCGCGCCGGGCGGGTGCGGTGCTCGCGGAAGCACCGCTGGCCCGACTCGAAGCGGAACACCGCCGTCGCCGAGCCGGGCAGCGCGGGAAGCTCCTGGCAGGTGCGCCCGGTCTGGCCTGAGCGGATCAGGAACGCGACCGTCGCGCCCATGGGGTCGTCCAGGTCGCAGACGGTCTCCCAGCCGCGCCGCCACTGGTCGCAGCCGACGTCCTCGCACGCCGCCACGACCTTCAGGTCCGGCGGCATGCGGATCACGTAGTCACGGGTGGTCATCAGGCGCTCACCAGCTCGCCGTTGCGGATCCAGCCGTGCCACGGGCGGTTCGTGTCGCGATCGTCAATCGACGGGTGAACGGTCAGGGCCGGCGCACTGCCGGTCACCTTCCAGTACGAGCCGTCCTCAGCCGAGACCGTGGAGTACCAGACGGTCCGGTTGGGGAGCACGATCGCCCAGCACTCGCCGTGTACCCCGTCGAGCTCGGACTCGCGCCACATGTCCCCGGCTTTCAGCAGCGCACCCGAGCCGGGCACGTCGACCGAGGCAAGGTCGTCTTCAGCGGGCAGCGGCGTACCGGAGATCATTCGCCCCGGAGCGTCGATGACGCGCAGCGGGATGCCCATTAGAAGCTCACCCCCGCGACCGGGTTCCGGGCCAGCGCCACGGCGAACGTCGCGCTGCTGAACGTGCCCGACGTCGACACCCGCAGGTATCGGTCGACGGTCGTCGTATTCGCGACCACGACCCGCTGGGCATTGGGCGCGGCGGTCACCGCCGCGAACGACAGGAGCGTCGCCCACGCTGAGTTGTCGGCGCTGTGCTCGACCGTCACCGTGACCGAGGTCCCGGCAAAGCCGGTTACCTGCAAGTAGCCCTGCGCACCCCAGGCAGACCCGAGCGCCCACGTCCACGTCGGCGCGGCCGAGTAGGTCAGCGTGATCGACTGGCCGGCCGGGACGGTGTAGGTGCCGTCGCCGGTTCCGACGCTCACCCCGTTGACCACCACGTTGCTGACGGTGCCGCCGGTGACGACCACCGTCGCGGGCAGCGGCGACGCGTTCGCCGCCGCGGTGCCGCTCGCGGGCACCGACGGGGTAGTGAACCCGGCGCCGCAGTCGAGGTCCGGGCCGTCCGTCGCCGCCGTGTCCGTCCGCAGCCCGGCCGTGAGCGGCATGCACCACTCCAGGCCGAAGCCCTGCCCCTGGCATGCGGTCTTCATCGTCAGCGCGCCGTCCGCCGCCCTGGTCGGGTCGTAGTCGACCTGCTTGGCGTTCACGCAGGCGACCGTGGGCGCGGTGCCCGCGGCGAGCGGCGGGGCGAAGAAGCTGGCGATCACGTCGGTTCTCGGCAGCGCGTTCAGCACCGGGACCGAGTTCGCCGTGTCCCAGAAGCTGGTGAACGACATCGACCCGTCACGCAGGCCGGTGATGCGCGAGTGCGCCGACTGCGTGATGTCGGTGACGTCGAGCAGCGCGGCCATGCCGCCGATCGTGTCCACCGCGCTGATGTCGCCGGAAAGGTCGTAGCCGCCCACGAAAAGGCGCGCTCCGAGGCCACTTTGCTTACTCATGCGTTTTCCTTACTTGCGACGCGCCAACGCGGATAGCAGGCATCGCACATGCCGCGCGCCTTGTGGGGGCGGTCGGCGTGCCCGCATTCAGGGACACGCGACGGGCGATCGTAATAAGCAGACCGGCGGCGGTCGCGGACCGGCAGGTCCGGTGGAAACCCCGCAGTCTGCGCAGGGGCCGTCCTTTAGTGCCGCCAGCGCTTCCCCTTGCCTTTCCCGGGTTCGGGCTGCCGTTCTGTCGTAACTGCGAGCCTCGTTCACCGCCACGCGCTCCCGGTTGAGTCGGCGGTATTCCCTCGCGTATGCAGCCTGCTTGGCGCGCTTTTCTTCGATAGTCATGGCTAGGGAACCTGCGTCCAAACGTCGTCGACGACCACGGGCAGGACAAGCTCGGCCACCCTGAACTCCTGGCCGTCCTGCTGGATGTAGCCCGGCGTGGCGGACAGCGGAGCGCCCCACCCGCCCAGCAGGTCGATGAACGCGACGTCGCCGTCGAGGGTGAACGCGCTGCTGAAAGCGCCGATCACGGCCGAGGTGAGCGTCATCAGCGACGGGTCGATGTCGTCCTCGTCGCGGCTCTTGAAGTTGACGTAGACCCGGCCCTTGAACTCGATCCGGGCCGACGTCACGTCAAGGCCGCTGAAGCCGCGCGCCGGGCCGATGCCCGACCACCACAGCGCCAGCGCGGGAAGCGCCGTCGGCGCGGCCTTCGGCTCGTGCTGGATCACCGACGAGCGGAACGCCCCGATCTGCTTGCACGGGCTCACGACCCGCGCGAACAGGGTGCTGATCGCCTGCTGGTCGAAGGCCATCAGCCGCCGCCCATCAGCGGCAGGACCTTCTCAAGCTCCGCCTGCGCGATCGCCGGCGCGCTCTTGCTGAGCGCCAGGCGCGTCTTGCGGAACAGGTGGTAGCCCTTGAACTGGTTCCCCTCGTTGCGCGTGCTCGTGCCCTCAAGCCACGGGGACCAGGCCACGCCGCGCTCCATCGGGCCGGGGATCCATACCGCGGTCGGGGACACCCGCTCCGTCCTCAGCGAGTCCTTGAACTGGCCGGCGGCGCGCCCGCTCTTGTTCATCGGGAACGCGCGCAGCAGTGCGACGCCCTCGTCGGCGATCGCCTGCGTCGTCGCAGTCGCCCAGTCCTCGGCCGCCTTGTCGGCGGTGCCGTCCGCCAGCGGGCCGGAGACGCGGCAGTCGACCGTGACCTTCATCGTGCCGCTCACATGCCCACCGGCCTCTCGGACGCAGGCTGGCACTCATTCGGGGCCTGGTGCCCGAACATCAGGTCGCAGCCCGCCGCGCACTTCGGCGCGTGCGCTTGGGCAGGCTCCGCCGTCTCCGCGCGGCCGTCGGCCATCATCGCGCCGAGCAGCCCGGCGACCTGCTTCAGCTCGGGGCCGGCGACGCGCTTCACGTACACGGTGACCGGCTCGGCCGGGTTCACGTCGATGACGATCCGCTCGATCGAGTTCAGGTCGCTGACCACCCCGGCCGCTTCCAGTGCCTTCGCGAACTGGGTCGCAGGGAGGATGCCGTTAGATGCCACGCTGCCTCGCTTTCCTGCCGTGCCGGGTATGGCACTCCGCCCACTTGTCGGCCAGCCCGATACCGGGCGCGGCGTGCGCGTTCTCGCCCGTGCCGACCGTGCGGGCGTAGCCGCTGCCCTCCTGCAGTAGCTGGTTCTCCACTTCGGCGATGGACAGCCCGCGGATCATCGACGGCACACGGTGCCGGGCCACCGCGTCACCCGAGCTCGCGGTTGCCGCCGTGGTGCCGAGCTGCGCGCGCAGGACCGACCACTGCCGCCACGCGTAGACCACCGCGCCGGAGTGACTGGCCAGTGTCGAGCCGTTGAAGGCCCGCCGCACCGTCGCGACGGAGCCGATGATCTTCTCGATGAGCATGTCCTCGCCGTCGAGGGTGATCACCTCGCCGGCGTTCAGCGCCCCGGTGCCCGTCCACTCAAGGGCCTGGTCGTCGTCCTGGGCGGTCGTCACGCCGGCTCCGGACTGGGTAAGGCCCGTCGCCACCGCGCTCACGCCGGTAATCAGGACGCGCTCACCCAGGTAGGGCGCGATCGCCCCGGCGTGCGGGTCCGACCCGGGGAACGGGGCGGTACCGCGCCCGTAGCCGAGGATGACCAGGTCGCCCGGTCCGGCCTTGCTGCCGTCGCTGACCGTGACCGTGACGTCATCGGCACCGACGTTCGCCGCGAGCGTCCCCGCCGGGTCCGCGTCCGCCCCGTAACCCCACGTCCCGGTGCCCGCGATCGCGTTCTGCGGTGTCTGGCTGTTGTTCCCGAACTGCACGCTGAACGCCCGGTCCAGCTCGATGCCGGTGAAGTACGGGCGCCCCTTGCGCGGATTCTCCCACGGGCGGAGGAACACCTGGTCAAGCGGCAGCGTCACCCCGCCGGACACCAGGCTCGTCAGGCACGCGCAGTCGTCCTCGTCGAACCACAGGCGCCACGGGTCGGCGTACTGGCCGCCGCCGGTCCCGCCCTGGTTCGGCCAGTCCCACCAGACGGTGTGATCGCTGGGGTAGAAGACGCGGTGAAGGTGGCCGTCAATGTTCTCGGCGACGTCGGTCAGCGCGCGGTCCACGGCGGCTACGACGTCGACGCCGGGGGCGAAGTCGAGCGCCCGCATCGGCTCGTAGCGGTTGCAGTAGGCAACGCGGTAGATGCTCATGCGGCACCTGCCGACTCTGCGACCTGTGAAAACTCAGACTGCTCATTCCATTCGGTGAAGCACTTGTTCTCCGGGGGGCGGAATTCCGCTCCGGGGATTTCGCACGGGTGAACGAGCGGGTGCACATAGTCGGCCAGCGTCCGCATGATGGACAGGTGACCGTCGCAGCACGCCATGCCGATCAGGTCGGGCTCGGCCTCCTCGATGCCGTGCCACGTCGCATCGCGGGCACAGTGCGGCTCGCCAGGGGCTGGCGAGTAGCTGCACAGCGCGATCAGCCACGACTCCGTCTCTCCGCCTATCCATGCGCCGCTCATGACCAGCCCACCGCCCACGCGCCGGTGACGCGGCACGGCCACGGGTCGTACAGCTCACCCCACGACCACCAGCCCGCCGGGGTCGCGAGCACCGCGTGCGGGCCGGGCTGGTCGATGCTTAGGATGAGAGACGCGGCAGGGTGCGCACGCCGCTCGCCATCACGGCCAAGGGCCTTCGGGTCCCGCACGCTAAGAGCGCGGTCTAGCACTAGGCAAGAGCGTCCCAGGGCCAGCCCGTCAAGGGCGAGGAGTGTAACCGGAGCCGCCGCCGCGCTCACAGGCTTCATCCCCGCCAGCCCGAACAGGGCAGCAGCCGCTAGCGCAGCACCGACCGGCGCCGCGTCCGGCTCGCCGAGCAGCGACCAAAGCTCGCCGACGTCGTCGTCATGCACCCGCGCGCCGGCCAGCCGCAGCGACATGGCCACCGCCTCGAGCGCGCACACCGGCAGCGCATCCCCTATCGCCAGGCTCACCGGCTGCCCGATGTGCGCCATGTGCGCAACGTGCTCCAGGTGCTTCACGTGCGCCTCGTGCTTCGCCGCGGCGCTCTTCGCGGCAGCGCTCGGCGCCGCCTTGCTGCTCGCCGTCTTGGCCGCCTTCTTGCTCGTCTTGGCCTTCTTGACGGTGCTCTTGGCCTTCGCCGGCTTCGCGGGCTTGGTCGCCTTCACCGGCGTCTTCGCCGTCACAGCGGGCTCACCTGGCTGCCTGAGTCCAGGCGCACCGGCGGGTGCCAGTCACGCGGGTACTGCCAGCCGTCGAACTTGCAGTACAGCTCGATGCCCGTGCCGCTCTCGGTCGACGGCCCGTTCACCAGCGGCTCGCCGTCATTCGGGCACGCCACCGGCGGGCGCGACACGAACGCCTCGAACTCCTGCCGCGACTCCTCGAAGAC
>JBOHCW010000079.1:0-6855 GCA_050725375.1 Actinocrinis sp.
GTTGGGCGCCGCGCCGCCGGAGTCGACGTAGCGCAACGTGATGTTCGCCCGGGCGGCCAGCCGCTCGACGGCCTCGGAGAAGTCCAGGTGCTCGACGTTCTGCACGAACCGGATCACGTCGCCGCCGGCGCCGCAGCCGAAACAGTAGAACAGCCCACGCGAGGGGGTGACGTTGAACGACGGCGACTTCTCGTCGTGGAACGGGCACAGCCCCTTGAGATTGCCGCCGCCGGCCGAGCGCAGCTGCACGTACTCGCCGATCACGTCGGCGATGGCGGACGCGTCACGGACGGCCTTCACGTCCTCGTCACGAATACGCCCGGCCATGGTCGAGATTCTACAAGCGCGTGCCGACAGGCAGGCGTGCTGCGCCCAGATGAACCCGGCGAGGTCGGTTGGTCCTGTTTCGCCAGTTTCGCCCCCGAGAGGGACCGATCGCCCTCTCAGATGCGGGCGAGCAATCGGCCGTGCAGGCGCCTTGCGGAGGCGTCGGTCAGTGACGCGATCTGGTCGACGACGACGCGGAGGCGGGCCGCGTCGTCGGGCGCCTCGGACCACCAGGCGTGGAAGGCGGGCTCCAGCTGGTCCGGGCGGTCCGCGAGCAGCGATACGAGCTCACGGATCAGGCCCGCCTGGCGCGCGCGTAGTTCGTACGCCGGTTCGGTCTCCATCACGTATCTGGCAGCGACAGCCTTAAGCACCGCGTTCTCCAAACGCAGCTCGCGCGGCACGACCAGGCGTGCGTTGTAGCGCGTGTGCGGGCCGGGGCCGAATTCGGCGCGGGTCGCGTAGACGACGCCCAGGCAGAAGCGGCCGATCAGTTCGCTGGCCGCGCGCTTGAGGCGAGCCTGGGCGGCGAAGGAGCGGTCGTACTCCCCCGGCCACCAGTCGACGGACTGCAGACGGTCGAGTGCCGCGGCAAACTCGTCCTGCCCGGCGTCGGGGGCGTAGCCGAGGGCGCGCTCGAACAGGGCGGCGCGCTCGTCGTCGACGAGCAGGACCTTGGGTGCCAGGTGTCCGGCGTAGATCGCGTCTTCGAGATCGTGCACCGAGTACGCGACGTCGTCGGACCAGTCCATGATCTGCGCCTCGAAGCACTTCACCGGTTCGGCGGGGGCGCCTATTCGCAGCCAGGAGAACACGGGCACGTCGTCGGCGTACGCGCCGAACTTGACCGTGTCGGACCGGCGCGTCCACGGGTACTTCGTCGCGGCGTCGAGCAGGGCGCGGGTCAGGTTCAGACCGGCGGAGCGGCCGTCCGGGCCGATCGCCTTCGCCTCCAGCCGGGTCAGGATGCGCAGGTTCTGCGCGTTGCCCTCGAAGCCGCCGATCTCGCCGGTCACCTCGTTCAGCGCGCCCTCGCCGGTGTGGCCGAACGGCGGGTGGCCCAGGTCGTGGGCGAGGCAGGCGGCCTCGACCACGTCGGGGTCGGCGCCGAACGAGCCGGCCAGCTCGCGGCCGATCTGGGCGACCTCCAGCGAGTGGGTCAGCCTGGTACGCGGAAAGTCGGACTCGCCGGGCGCGACGACCTGCGTCTTGCCGGCCAGCCGGCGCAGCGCCAGGCTGTGCAGTACCCGCGCGCGGTCGCGCTGGAACGGGGTGCGTTCGCCGCCGGTGCGCTTGGACTCGCTGACCGCCTCGACCGCGTAGCGCTCGACGTCGGCCTCGCCGTAGCCGGGTAGCGTGCTGGTGACCTGTTCCATGGATCAACGGTAATCCTCGGGGTGCCGCCAGGACACGGGTAACGCGGTTGACATGCGCGCGCGTTATTGTGCGCCGGTGATCACTGTTGACGGGGTGTTGGCGCACGACGCGCGGCTGGCGGTCCTCCGGCGAGCGCTCAGCGACGATATGACGGCGCGTTACCCGGAGTTCGAACCGGACAGTGACGACCATCTGACCGCTAATATCCGCTTTATGCTGGCATGTCGGGGCGTCGCGGCGCTCGGCTGCTGCGCGATCCAGACGAACGCCGGGTCAGGGCTCGACGGCATGGAACTCAAGCGGATGTACGTGGTGCCTGAGGTGCGCGGCTCCAGCGTGGCGCAGATGCTGCTGGGCTCGGCCGAGTTCCTGGCCGCACAGCTCGGCGCCGCGCAGCTCTACCTGGAGACGGGCGTGCGGCAGCCGGAGGCGATCCGGTTCTACGAGCGCAACGGGTACAGCCGGATTCCGCTGTACCCGCCGTACACCGAGTCGGCGCTGTCGGTCTCGTACGCGAAGTCACTCGCCGCGCTGGACGTGGACGTCCGCGCGTATGAGCGTGCATACAGGACCGACAGCGTCGGTGAAAACGCCGGCCGCGGTCAGTTCGCCGCGGGGCGCTTGTCGAATACCGCCGCGCGGCCGGCCTCCAGCCGCGCGACCGGCACTCGGAACGGCGAGCAGGACACGTAGTCCAGGCCGACGTTGTGGAAGAAGTGCACCGAGTCCGGGTCGCCGCCGTGCTCGCCGCAGACGCCCAGCTTGAGGGTCGGGCGTGCGGCCTTGCCCTCGTCGGTGGCGATCTGCACGAGCCGGCCGACGCCACCGAGGTCCAGGGTCTCGAACGGGCTCACGCCGAAGATGCCCTTGTCCAGGTAGGCGCTGAAGAACGCGGCCTCCACGTCGTCGCGGGAGAAGCCCCAGGTCGTCTGGGTCAGGTCGTTGGTGCCGAAGGAGAAGAACTCGGCGGCCTCGGCGATCTGGCCGGCGGTCAGGGCGGCGCGCGGCAGCTCGATCATCGTGCCGATCAGTGCCCTGATGTCGGCGCCGGTGGTCTCGCGCACCTCGTCGAGCACCGAGCGGGCCTCCTCGCGGATGATCTCCAGCTCCTGCACGGCGCCGACCAGCGGCACCATGATCTCGATCCGGGCCACCCCGCCGGCCTTGGCCACCTGCGCGGCGGCTTCGGACAGCGCCTTGACCTGCATGATGAACAGGCCGGGCACGACCAGTCCGAGCCGTACGCCGCGCAGGCCGAGCATCGGGTTGGCCTCGTGCAGCCGGTGTACGGCCTGTAGCAGCCGCAGGTCGTTCTCGCTCTCCTCGCCGCGCGCCTCGGCCACGGCGACGCGTACCGACAGCTCGGTCAGGTCCGGCAGGAACTCGTGCAGCGGCGGGTCGAGCAGCCGCACCGTCACCGGCAGGCCGCCCATGGCGGTCAGGATCGCCACGAAGTCGTCACGCTGCATCGGGAGCAGTTCGTCGAGCACCTTCAGCCGTTCGGACTCGTCCTCGGCCAGGATCAGCCGCTCGACCAGCGCGCGCCGCTCGCCGAGGAACATGTGCTCGGTACGGCACAGCCCGATGCCCTGTGCGCCGAACCGGCGTGCGCGCGCGGCGTCCTCGGCGTTGTCGGCGTTGGCGCGGATGTACAGCCTGCGCCGCTCGTCGGCCCAGGTCATCATCCGGTGCACCGACTTGACCAGCTCGCCGGCCTTCGGCGAGTCCGCGCCGAGCCGGCCCTCGAAGTACTCGACCACCGGGGACGGCGCGACCGGCACTTCGCCGAGGTAGACCGCGCCCGAGGTCCCGTCGATCGAGATCAGGTCGCCCTCCTCGACCACGACGCCGCCCGGCGCGGTGAAGCGGCGGGACTTGGTGTCCACCTCCAGCTCCTCCGCGCCGCACACGCAGGTCTTGCCCATGCCGCGGGCGACCACGGCGGCGTGCGAGGTCTTGCCGCCGCGCGAGGTCAGGATGCCCTGCGCGGCGATCATGCCGTTGAGGTCGTCCGGGTTGGTCTCGCGGCGGATCAGGATGACCCGCTCGCCGGAGCGCGACCACTTGACGGCGGTGTA
The DNA here is from genome assembly GCA_050725375.1 of Actinocrinis sp. GTDB lineage: Bacteria > Actinomycetota > Actinomycetes > Streptomycetales > Catenulisporaceae > Actinocrinis. The sequence continues at coordinate 3,783 of JBOHCW010000079.1, forward strand.
CGAGTCGAAGACCGCCTTACCGACGGCCGCGCCGGGTGAGGCGTTCATGCCGGTGGCGATGCGCTTGTGATCGGCGCGCGCGTCGAACTGAGGGAACATCAGCTGCGCGAGCTGGGCGCCGGTGACACGCGAGATGGCCTCGTCCGCGTCGATCACCCCCTCGTCGACCAGGCTGGCCGCGATCAGGAACGCGGCGGCCGCGGTGCGCTTACCCACGCGCGTCTGCAGCATCCACAGCTTTCCGCGTTCGATGGTGAACTCGATGTCGCACAGGTCGCGGTAGTGGCCCTCGAGCGTGGCCATGATCTGCATCAGCTCGCGGTACGACGTCGGGTCGAGCTGTTCGAGGTCCTGCAGCGGCACGGTGTTGCGGATGCCCGCGACGACGTCCTCGCCCTGCGCGTTGGCGAGGTAGTCGCCGTATACGCCCTGGGAGCCGGTGGCCGGGTCGCGCGTGAAGGCGACGCCGGTGCCCGAGTCCGGTCCGAGGTTGCCGAACACCATCGAGCAGATGTTGACCGCGGTGCCGAGGTCGTGCGGGATGCGTTCCTGGCGGCGGTACAGCTTCGCGCGCTCGGTGTTCCAGGATTCGAACACGGCGCGGATCGCGAGGTCCATCTGCTCGCGCGGCTCCTGCGGGAACTCGCGGCCGGCGCGGTCGCGCACGATCTGCTTGTACGCCTCGACCAGGGCGCGCAGGTCCTCGGCGCCGAGGTCGAGGTCGCTGGTCACGCCGCGGTTCTTCTTCGCCGCGTCGATCGCGTCCTCGAAGTGCTCGCCGCCGATGTCCAGCACCGTCTTGCCGAACATCTGGATCAGCCGCCGGTACGAGTCCCACGCGAACCGCGCGTCCCCGGCGACCTCGGCCAGCCCCTCGACGGAGGCGTCGGACAGGCCGATGTTCAGCACCGTCTCCATCATGCCGGGCATGGAGAACTTGGCCCCGGACCGCACCGAGACCAGCAGCGGGTGCGCGGCGGCGCCCAGCCGGCGCCCCATCCGCGCTTCCAGCGCCTCCAGGTGCGAGGAGACCTCGGCGCGCAGCCCGTCCGGTTCCGCCCCGGATTCCAGGTAGGCGCGGCAGGCCTGCGTGGTGAGGGTGAACCCCGGTGGCACCGGCAGACCGAGGTTGGTCATCTCGGCGAGGTTGGCCCCCTTGCCGCCGAGCAGATCCTTGAGATCCTTGTTGCCCTCGGTGAAGTCGTAGACGTATTTGGTCGCGGTGGGCGTCGATCCGGACGGCCCGGACGCGTCCTGTGCAGCATCGGTCGGCACGCGAGGCTCCCTGAAGCTCAAACGTGTGCATGTGGAAGCAGAAACAGTGTCTTGACGACGACTGGGGGCGCCGACCCGCACGACCGACGCCCAACTTCTGACGACAACGACACTACCGGCCGGTTACGACACTGTCAGTGTGAGTCGGACCACCCTGTGGAAAACCCGCACACGGAAGCCCCTCAGGTCGGCCGGACGGCGTAACGGGTGCCCCGGTTCGCCGGCCCGAAACAGTCCCGGACACGGCGAGGCCGGGAGCATGTCCAGCTCCCGGCCTCTGATGATGCCGCCCAATTGCTGCGCACCGACACGTTTAAGACAGCGGGTCACCTTGATAGCGATGCGCTCTGCCTATTGAGCTAGCGCCGCATGGAGAGCAGCGCGCGGGGCTCGAACCCGCAACCTCAACGCGATTAGCCCGCGATCGTTCGATTCGGCGCTCGGCGGCGGATGCTGAGCTTGGAGCGAGAATCTGAGATTGACCGGGGCTGCCTCTGCCGGCTTGGGCTACCCCCGCACGTGTGCGGGAGGAGGGATTCGAACCCCCACTGGACCCCGGAGTTCAGCTTCGGCTTGAGCTTCAGCTTGCGCTCCTGGCGCATCCCTCCCGCACAACGGCGGGAGGGAGTCTGTGGTGTGTTACCGCATCGTTCGGTCCCCTACTGGCCAGCGGACGATTGGCAGGTTACTGCGTCAGCCGAAGAGGTACCCGAACACGGCCTCGCCGACGTGCTGGTCGGTGATGACGGTGCCGTTGGCCTCTTCGCGCGCGAACTTGACCGCCTCCTGCAGCTTTTCGACCCGCTCCAGCAGCTCGTTGACCCGGCGGGCCGGCAGCGAGCCGGAGAACTTGACCGTGGTCCAGTAACCGACCGGGATGTCCTCGTAGTAGACCTCGACCTGCGCCGGATGCTTCTCGGTGGCCTCGGCCTTCACGTGGTTGCGCGGAACCTTCTTGGTCTTGATCGTCTTGACCGGCTCGGTCTTCCACGCGTCACTGGACGGGTCGTGCACCCAGGACTCGGCGGCGTCCAGGATCGGCAGCTTCTTGACGAAGGTGTGCAGGTCTGTCAGCTGCTTCTCCAGGAACAGCAGGTAGCTGACCGGCACGTCCTTCGCCAGTGTGCGCCCCTCAACGGCGACGTCGGCCTTCGCGGCGCAGTTCGCCCAGTCCTTGGTCGCGGTCACGTCGAACAGGCGGGTCAGCGTCGCGGCAGTCTGCCGCAGCACCTCCTCGGCCTTTACCTGCACGCGGGTGGACTCGGGCGGCAGCTGCTCGCCCTCCTCGTCCTTCGGCTGGTACGTGCGCGAGATGCCGGACAGCAGCGCGGCCTTCTGCACGTTGTGATGCGCCTCGGTCAGCTCCTGGAAGGACTTGCTCTTGACGCCCTTCTCCACGGCGATGATCTGATTCAGCTTCGTCATCGGACCCCGCCCCCCTCTCGACTGTCTGCCCCCTTGCCGCGGAAACGTTAGCAGCAGAGTTCGAATGCGCGCGCCCTGATTTCAGGGCGCTCAGCCGGGGTCGGCAATCTGCCGAAGACGCGCCTCAGCCGCCTGAGTCGTCGCTTTCCGCGCCGGTGGGCGGCGTGGGGTCGTCGGGGTTCTCCAGCCAGCCGTACGGCAGCGTCACGCGGCGCTCGGAGGCGTGGCTGCGGCCTCGGGGCGAGCCCTCGTTCGCCTCGGGCCAGGACTGGCTGTGGTCGAGGCGGCCGAGCAGGTTTTCGAGCTCTGGCATGGTGGACGCCTGGGCCAGCTTGCCGCGCAGTTCGGAGCCGACCGGGAAGCCCTTGAGGTA
>JBOHCW010000080.1:0-8622 GCA_050725375.1 Actinocrinis sp.
GACGGCGATCGTGCCGTCGCCGCAGAACGGGTCGATCGCGGCACGGATCGGGCCGGCGGACGCGGACGCGCCGATCTGGACGAGGGCTGCCGCGAGCGGCGGGTGCAGCGTGCCGGGGCCGGTGTCCAGTTTCCAGGGACGGCGGTGCAGCGGTTTGCGAGGCACCCTCAGGGCGGCCTCGACGGACTCGCCGCTCAGCGAAAGTCTCACGGTGAAGTCGGTGTCGGAGGGCTGATTGGCTGCGGCCGACTGTCGGGCAGGGTCCTGTTGCGTCTGCGTCTGCGTCTGCGTCGGGGCCTGCGTCGTGGCGGGGTTGCGTGATCGGTAGCGCGCGCCGGTGGCGTCCTCGACGGCCTCGGCGGCGGCGTCCTCGACGGCGTAGCGGTTGTAGTTGCGGCGGCCCAGCAGGCTCGCGACCACGTCGAACGTGAGTGGGCCGTCCAGTGGGCGTACGTCGGCGAGGCACGCGAGCGCGCCGGCGAAGTCCAGGCGTGAGAGGCGGCGCGGCAGTTCGCCCAGCGCCGCCTTGGTGTGGTCGACGCCGTACAGGGTGCCGAGGTCGAGCAGCAGGTCGTCGGCGGTGCGCAGGTCGAGCAGGCCGGCGGTGAGCTCGGGCGCCTCGAAGGTCACCTGACGCTCGCTCAGGCGCGCGCCGCCGGTCGCGTCGCGGGCCGCGACCTCGGCCGCGAGCACCCATTCGAGGCCGCGTACGCACCTGGCGGTCAGGGACACCGTTGTCACAAGGCAAATGGTACGGGCGGCAACCCGAAGGTCGCCGCCCGTACCGTGCGGTTCACGCGTGAGTTAGCGCACTACTGCGCCGTCTACCACGCTTTTCTGTTCTTACTTTTACCTGTTCTTACTTCGCCATGGCCCACGCCTTCGCCAGACCCGCGACGGCCTTGACCGCGTCGCCGCTCATCAGGCTGTGCTCGGCGTCCGCGGTGGTGGCCGCGGTCTTGGCCATCGCCGACGGGCCGCCGGCGGTGACCGCCTTCTGGGTGAGGTCGCGCACGACCGAAACCAGCAGGTTCGCGTTCTTTTCGTTAGTCGCCGAGGTGCCGGTGACCGCCGGGGAGGCCAGGGCGATCAGCGTCATCCCGACCACCGGGTTGCGCAGCGAGCCGTCCGCGTTCCAAGTGCCCTTACCGGCCAGCAGCGCGCTCAGCAGCGTCGCGCCGAGCCTGCCGACCAGGTCGGTGCGCTTGGCCAGCGCGTCGCGCACCGTGGTGACCCGGGTCTTCTCCGAGTCGGTGCGCAGACCCCAGCCGTACGGGTACAGCGGGTCGTACGAGCCGGTGGTGGACGGGATGCCGACGTCGACCGGCGCGGTGTTCGCGTCGACCTGCTTGGACCAGGTGTCGGGCAGCCGGCCGGTGAACGGGGACCTGCCGAACAGCGTGTCGGCCACGCCCGCGCCCTCGGTGCCCGGCAGCCACGACGCGACGATCGCGTTCGCCTCGGACTGGATCGGCGTGAGGTTCATCGGCCGGCCCGAGACGACCAGCACCACGCAGGTCATCGCGGCGCACACCTTGTCCACCGCGGCGCGGTCCGCCGCCGACAGGTCCAGGGTGCGTCCGTTGCCGACATCGCCGACGCCCTCGGCGTACGGGGTCTCGCCGACCACGACGACGCCCACGTCAGAACCCGTCATCGATGCCGACGCGTCCTTCGAGTAGGTGATGTGCGCGTTCGGCGCGTCCTGCCGCATGCCCTGCAGGATCGTGGTGCCCACCTCGCCGCCGCCCGAGGCGCCCTGCCAGGTGACGGTCCAGCCGCCGGTCTGGTTGCCCAGGTCGTCCGCGTTGCCGCCGGCGACGTAGATGTTCGCGCTCGACGACAGCGGCAGCGCGGCGGCGCCGGTGGACGCGACCGCGTTCTTCAACAGCACCTGCGACTCGGCCGCGGCCTGGCGCGCGACGGCGCGGTGTGCCGCGTCGCCGATCGTGTTGGCGTTGGCGCGATCCGAGTAGGGCTGCTCGAACAGGCCGAGCCGGAACTTCTGCGTCAGGATCCTGCTGACCGCGTCGTCGATCCGGGACTGGCCGACCAGGCCCTTGTCCACCAGGTCCTTGAGGTCGCCCTCGAAGGTGGTGTACTGGTCCGGCACCATGATCATGTCCAGGCCCGCGTTGATCGAGGTCTGGATGTCGGCCTCGTAGTTCGGGCCCAGCTGGTTGATCGCCTGCCAGTCGCTGATCACGAAACCGGTGAAGCCGTACTGCTGCTTGAGCACGTTGGTGATCAGGTCGGCCCGCGCGTGCATCTTGATCGGCGCGGCGTCCTGGCCGACGATCTGCAGGCTGGAGTAGGACGGCATGACCGAGCCGACGTCGTGCTGCTGCACCGCGGCCTGGAACGGCTGCAGGTAGAGCGCCTGCAGCTGCGCCTGGGTCACGGTCGTGACGCCCTGGTCGATCTTGTAGGAGCCCGCGGTCGACGAGCCGTACGTCGTGCCGCCGTCGCCGACGAAGTGCTTCGCGGTCGCCAGCACGCTGGTGTTCTTGTTCAGCGCGCCGTCGCCCTGCAGGCCGTCGACGATGGTCTCCATCTGGGTGACCAGCGCCGGGTCCTCGCCGAAGGACTCGTACGTACGGCCCCACCGCTCGTCGCGCGCCACGCACAGGCAGGGCGAGAACGCCCAGGTGACGCCGGTCGCGCGGGTCTCGGTCGCGGTGATCCGGCCGTCCTGCTCGACCAGCGCCGGGTCGCGGGTGGCGCCCATGCCGATGTTCTGCGGGAACACCGTCGCGCCGACCAGGTTGTTGTCGCCGTGCACCGAGTCCTCGCCGTAGATCAGCGGGATCTGCAGCGCGGTGGCCTGGGCGCGCGCCTGGAACGAGTCGACCATGTCTGCCCACGCCGCCGGCGTGTTCGGGGTCGGGGCCGAGTCGCCGCCGCTCAGGATCGAGCCGAGCGCCGAGGTGGTGATGTCCGACTGGTGCACCAGGTCGCCGCGCTCCGCCTGGGTCATCTGGCCGATCTTGTCGTCCAGGGTCATCCGCGACATCAGGTCCTTGACGCGGGTGGCGACCGGCAGCGAGGAGTCCAGGTACGGCAGGCCGTGCGCGTTGACGACTACCACGGGCTTGTCCGCGGTCACGTCCGCGCCGGTCGGGGCCAGCTGGACCGGGATCGTCTTGGCGACCGACGCGGTGGCGTTCGCCAGCGTCTGCACCGTGAACGACTGCGTGCTGCCCGACGCCGAGCCGGACGGGAACGTCAGCGTGCCGCTCGCGTCGGTGTAGTCGGTACCCGCGACGCCGGTACCGCCGCCGAGCGCGTACGCCACGGTCACGTCGTGGTCCAGCGGCTTACCGCCGTCGGTGCTCAGCTGCACGCCGACCGTCGCGGTGCTGCCGTTGTCGACCGCGTACACGGCCTGCGGCGTGGTCACGTGCGCGCCGAGAGTTCCGGTGTTGATTCCGTACACCGCGACATGGTCGAGGTCGAACTCGCCGTTGCTCGTGGCGGCCGGCTCGGTCAGTGCGAAGCCGCGCATCGTGGTCAGGTCGATCGTGGTGTCGCCGGGCGCGCCGCCGGGCTGGAAGTCGGCCCGCTTCTTCAGCGAGGCGAACGGCACCTGGATCAGGTGCCAGCCCTGCCAGTCGTCGGTGAAGAAGGTCTGCCACAGCTCCGAGTGCTCGCCGTCCGCGCCGCCCATCTTCACTTCGAACTCGTACTTGGCGCCCGAGCCGGGCACCGCGTCGTTGCTCGGGTTGTGGCCGTAGAACCAGAACTCGATGCCCGCGTACGGGCTCCAGTCCTGCGCCGCGTTGGTCGCCAGGTCGTAGCTGACGCCGCCGTAGCTGCTGTCGTTGGCCCAGGTGCCCTTGAGCGCGTGGTTGTCCGTGACGCCCGCGCGGTCGATCTGCGCGATGCTCAGCGCCGGGGTGCTCGCGGTGTCGCCGCCCCAGGAGAACGCGCCGGTGTTCGCGAGCGCGCCGTTGGTGTCGGTGATCGGGTTCGCGCCCTCGAAGTCCTGGATGGTGTGCAGCGACTGGTAGACCTGGAAGTCGTCGAACACGAGCGTGTTGGTCGCGTTGCCCGGCAGGTTCACCGCGTAGCCCCACATCGAGGCCGGCGAGATCTGCGCGGCGTTCGGGGCGCCGGAGGGCTGGTAGTCGGCGCGCTTCTTGAGGTTCGCGAAACCGACCTGGACCTTCTTCCAGCCGTTGACGTCGTCGGTGAAGAAGGACTGCCACAGCTCGGCGTGCTCGCCGTCCGCGCCGCCCATCTTGACCTCGAACTCGACCTTCTGGCCGGAGCCGGTGCCCTTGACCCAGAAGCTGAAGCCGTCGTACGCGCTCCAGTCCTGCGCGGTGGCCAGGTCGTGCGAGAAGCCGCCGTAGCCGGTGATCGTGTAGCCGACCCGCAGCGCGTGGTTGTCCGCCGCCGCGCCGGGCCGGTCGGCGGCCGCGACCTGGGTCAGCGTCGGGGTCGAGGCGGCGTCGGAGGAGAAGGTGAACAGGCCCGGGTTGCCGGAGCTGATCGGCAGGGTGCCCTCGAAGTCGTCGAGCGTGGCGACAGCGCCGTCGGTCGGGATCGGGTTGGTGTTCAGGATGCTGACGGTCGTGGTCGCGCGCGGGCCGATCGCAGTGCCCGAAGGCGCGGCGTTGGCCAGCGAGAGGGTGAACGTCTTGGTCGGGCCGTTTAGCGCGTTAGGCAGCGCGACGAGGTGGATCGACTGGCTGGTCTGGCCGGGCGCGAAGGTCAGCGTGCCGGCCGCGGTGGTGTAGTCGGTGCCCGCGACGGCGGTGCCGTCGGCGGTCGCGTAGTCGACGGTGACCGGCGAGGTGCCGGCCGTGTTCAGCGTGACCGGGACGTCGACCGCGGTGCCCTGTTGCAGGCTGGCGGTGTCGGAGCCGACGCTCACGCCCTGCTGGGTGAAGTGGCCGAGCACCTGGAACTCGAAGATCGAGTAGCCGTACTGCGCGCCGCCGATCGTGGTGCGCGCGGTGCCGGTCAGCCGCGCGTAGCGGCCGGCGGTGCCGGACGGCGCCGAGAAGCTCTCGGTGCCGCCGGCTCCCGACGTGGTGGCGTAGACCTGGGTCCACGTCGACGCGTCGCTGGAGACCTCGACGTGGTACGCCGTGCCGAACGCGGACTCCCACGCGATGGAGAATCCGCTGATCGACGCGTTGGCACCGAGGTCTACCTGCAGCCACTGCGGATCGCTCCAGGCGGAGGACCAGCGCGTGGTCGGGTCCCCGTCCACGGCGGCGGACGCGGGAGTGTCAGCCTCCTGGGTGGACGAGGCGGTGGCCTGCGCGCCGACCGCGAGGTTCGTGTCGGTCGCGGCGTGGGCCGCCGCCTGGAAGCCGAATCCGAGCATGGACGCCAGCAGGGCGAGCACCACCGCTACCGCGGGGGATCGCCGGCGCAAACGCCCGCGGCTGCGTTCAGCGACGCGTTCGAGCATTAGGGCAGGTTCCATTTCTGGTTGGAGCCACCGGTGCAGTCCCAGATCTCGACCTGGGTGCCGGAGCCGCCCCAGCCGGTGTCGTCAAGACACCTGTTGGACTGCGGGTTGTACAGCGACCCGTTGGACTGCGGTATGAAGACCTGGGCGCCGGTGTTGTTACAGTCGTACAGGTCGACGGCCGTGCCGTTCGCCGTACCACCGCCGTTGATGTCCAGGCACTTGCCTAGGACGCGCAGCGTGCTGCCGGCCTGGACCACGCTCCACTGCTGGGCGGCGGTTCCGTTGCAGGTATAGACCTGGACCGGGTTGAAGTTCGCGCTGCTGGAGCTGCGGTCGTCCAGGCACAGGCCGTTGTAGGCGAGGGTGATCGCGCCGGCTCCGGGCGGCGGCGGGGGAGGCGTGCCGCCGCCGGAGGTGGTGTACGCCGCGACGTAGTCGACCCGCATCGTGCCGCCGGACGCGGTCGAGCCGGTCGGGGTGGTGCAGCCGCACACGCCGTTGGGGAAGCCGCCGCCCATCGCCAGGTCGAGGATGATCGAGAGGTTGTGGTCGAAGGCCTGCTGCCAGGTGGACGTGCCGACCTGGCCCTCGGTGACGGTGAAGTAGGAGGCGCCGTCGAGGTAGAAGGTGATCGACTCGGCGGAGGTGTTGGTGCGGTCGAGGATCATCGTGTAGGTGTGGAAGCCGGACTGACAGCCCCCGCAGCCGCGCAGGCCGCTGCCGATCCCGTTGGTCTCGTGGCACGGGCCGTTCGGGTCGACGCCGCAGTGGATCGTGCCGGCCACCTCCGACAGGGCGTTGACGTCCTCCATGATGTCGATCTCGCCGTTCTCCGGCCACTGGCCGGGGCCCAGCATCCAGAAGGCCGGCCAGTAGCCGAGGCCGCCGGCGGGCTGCTGGATCGAGGCGGTGACCTCCAGCTTGCCGCCGGCCGGGGCGCCGACGTTGGCGGAGGTGGTCTGGACGCGGCCGGAGGTCCAGCCGCCGTTGTTCAGGGCGGTGATGTCCAGGTTGCCGCCGCCGTCCAGGTGCACGTTGGAGGTCGAGTTGGTCATGTTCTCGATCTCGCCGGTGCCCCAGACGCCCTGGCCGGTGTCGTACATCCACTGGCCGTCGATCCCGCTGCCCGAGCCGCCGTTGAAGTCGTCGCTGAACACCGTGTTCCAGCCGGACGGGGTGCCGGGCAGCGAGGCCTGGGCCGGTCCGGTCACGGTGAACAGGGCGACGACGGCGGCGACGGTGCCGAGCGCCAGCAGCCGGAACCAGCGGCCGAAGCCGGGGCGGCGCGGCGCGCGGCGGGTGGCGCGGCGGCGGGAGATCGGGGCGGAGCCGGCGCTCTCGCCGGTCGAGGGGGGCTGCTCGGGTGGGGCGGCGCGGTCTCGGAACTGTTCGGTCATGGCAGGCGACCTCTCATCAAGGTATGGACGCGTGCGCCCGGGCGGCCGCGCCGAGTCGACCGGGCAATGTGTGGGTGGCGCGTGGTGCTCGCAGTGCGTGGGTGCTGCGTGGGTGCTGTGCCGGTAGGCGGGTTGACGTGGATTGGAGGTGAGCAGCCGGTCTTTTCCGAAAACGTTTCCGAAAGTTCGCGGCCCACTCACCTGACGAGTATTCGAGATGTGGTTGGGAGTATGTGGTTGGCGACAACTAACGTCAAGGGATCGTTGCGCAACAGCCTGATCACTCAGGGGACCGTGGCCGCGCGACACCGCCGAGGGCCGCGCGGCGTGGGTTTTCAGCGCCGGATCCGGCCGAGACGGCGAATACGCCCGCTGCCTTCGAGCCGGTGCCCGACTCGCCGACCCCGGTGGCCTGGCACCGCTCTGCCGGCGGCACGCCGGATAATCCGGACGAATAAGCAGAGTTCTGATTCGGCTTTACCGCCGCATTACCGGGCAGTCCCACAAAAGTGCCGCGCGCGCCGAGCGGATCGAGCAGCCGCGCGCCGAGGAATTCGCGCACGGATCCACCGGAGACTCGGCGGACCACTTCACCGAGGATGAAACCGAAGGTGAGCACGTGATCCGCGGGCGGGCGCGCGGCCGGAAGGCGTGTCGATGACGTTCCGTCCGTAGCAGGTCACGTAAAGTCGTGACGCGGTACTGGTTCTCGCGGCCCGCTCGGCGGCAAGTTCCACGGCGCGCGTTACGGCTTTGACATCCATATCAGCTGATTTAGCCATTCCGGCGGCCTTCGCACCGTTCATGCCGTGACGATATCGGCGTGACCTCTAAATCCGCTGGGAAAGTGCCCCGCGGCCCGATGATTGAAACGGTTCGCGGTAACGGGTCGGTTACATCGGCTCGAATGCACGCCGTACTTTACTGTTGCGTTGCAGGATCTCCTGATAGACCCTGCTAGTGCACTCGGCAGGGTAGTCGGCGGGTGGCCGGCCGGGCGCGTGAACAGGCCCGAGGTGGCAGAGGGAGGGACGGCTCTTGCCGGTGCAAGATCCAAGCACGTCGCGCGCGGTGCTCATCGCGGTCGACGACTACGTGCCCGCCGGCGCTCTCGGCCCGACGCCCGGGGTGTCGGACAACCTCGACAAGCTCACCGGGCTGCTGACCGACCCGGCGCTGCTGGGCATGCCGCGCGAGAACTGCACGCTGCTGCGCAACCCGCCGGACGCCGCCACGGTGCTCGACGCGGTGTACGAGTCGGCGGCCGCGGCCACCGGAGCGTTCATCCTGTACCTGGCGGGTTTCACGCTGGCGTCCGACAGGCAACCGGATCTTTACTTCGGGCTGGCCGGTTCGTCGCCCTCGCGTCTTTACCGCGCGCTGCGTTTCCCGGACGTGGCCGCGATCGTGCGCGAGACCGGGCGCGCCGCGGACCGGATCGTGCTGCTCGACTACTGCTATGACGGCGAGCCGCCGTCCACGCACACCACCGGGCCGGCGATCCTCGAAGCGGTGGTCGGCGCGAGCGTGCTGGCCGCGACGGCGAAGGACGCGAAGTCCTGGGTGCCGTCGGGGCAGCGGCTGACCGCGTTCACCGGCGCGCTGGTGCAGGCCGCCGAGGCGGGCCTGCCGGGGCAGGGCGACACGCTCGACCTGGCCGCGCTGCACCACCAGGTCGGCCGCAACCTCTCGGCGCATCAGCTGCCCGCGCCGCGGCTGTGGCCGGGGCAGGGCGAGCGGCGCGTCGGGCTGGTGCGCAACGTCAACAAGGGCGGCGGCTTGCCCGGACACTCCGGC
>JBOHCW010000081.1:0-6636 GCA_050725375.1 Actinocrinis sp.
GCGTACGTACTGTGCGGCTGGTTATGCTGCCCGTTGGCGACGGCGACTCGGGTTGTCCGTTTGAAACGGACACAAGGCACTGATATACGCTCCAACGCCGCGATTGTCGCGTGACAGCCCATTTCGTTGATCCTGCTGAAACTCGGCTGTTAGATCTGGTTGACTAAGAACGGCGGCGGACGATGTCGACCAGCGCGTCCACGAGTCGGTCGGGCTGTCGACGCTGGTGGCTGGGTGTGCCCTCGTCATCGTGAGTCGCAATCACGCGACCCTGGCTGTCCGTCTGAAACAGACACAGTGACCTGATAGCGCTTGTCATCGTTGACGGCGTCTGGGTTGCGGTTGTCGGGCGCAGCCTCTTTATGTGATTTCCGGAAGTCAGCCGCGATGTCACCCTGACCCGGCCCGGTGGCGACCCGGCCTGTGCGGGCGCGTCTGTGTGGTGTGCGTCGTGAGTCGCGTGATCGGTGATCGCGTAAATACCTTCATTGACGAGCGACGTCATCAGTAGCGGATCCGCGCATCTCCGGCCCCGTCAGTTCCGACCGTCGGCCATCAACATCAATGCCTACATCGGGCAGTGTGGCCGCGAGCCGGTCAGACTCGCCGTCGACGGTGGTGGCCCCGGAGTGGCGTGGCCATCGCGGACCGCAATGACGTGGCTCCGGTTGTCCGTTTGAGACGGACACAATGCCCTGATATACGTTCCGATGTCGCGATTGTCGCGCGGCAGCCCCTTCCCTTGAGCCCGCTGAAACGCGGCTGTGAGATCTGGTTGACTCAGAACGGCGGCGGACCTATCTGTGCGACCCGTCTGTGCGACCCGTCTGTGTAGAGTCCGCCGTGGTTCGCGCGATCGTCAGTGCGTAAAGGCCGCACCGACAAGTGGCCTCGTCGGCAACGGATCCGCGCACCTCTGGCCCTGGCCGCGTTCCGACTGCCGCCGCCGATGTCGACCAGCGCGTCCACGAGTTGGTCGGGCTGTCGACGCTGGTGGCTGGGTGTTCCCTCGTCATCGTGAGTCGCAATCACGTGACCTTGGCTGTCCGTCTGAAACAGACACCGTAACCTGATAACGTTTGTCAACTTTTGGGGGCGTCTGGGCAGCGCTTGTCAGGCGCAGCCTCTTTTATGTGACTTCCGGAAGCCAGTCGCGACGTCACGCTGACCCGGCTCCGGTTGTCCGTTTGAGACGGACACAAGGTCCTGATACGTTCGGTCGCCGGCACAGCGGCCGCGCCGGTCGCTGCGCGTCGGCGCCGTAGTGCACGTCGCGGCCGGCGGCCAGATGTCCGGCAAACGCCTCGTCTCCCGATGCGGCCCGCGTCGTCATGTGATCGACCAGAGCGTCCAGGCGCGCGATCGCGAACTCGACGAGTGCGGCACGATCCGTGCTCGCCACGTCGTAGGCGTCGGCGAACACGCGCAGTCTGCGGGCCTGCTCGGCAACCGGGATCACGCGCTCCTCAGGTGCGATCGTGAGCGGGTCGAAGCGGCAGGCGGCGTAGGCGACATCCCAGATCCGCGGGCCTGGAAGTGCCGCGTCGAAGTCGATCAGCGCCACGGGTAGCCGTCGCGGGACACGCTGTTGCACGGTGCGAGATCGCCGTGGCAGAGCACCTCGACCGGCTCTCGCGGCGGACGCAACCGCACAGTCTCCCGCCGGCGCCTGCACTTTGGGCCCTCGCCGACCAGCCCATCAGACCCAAAGCATTGATAAACCTTGACGTGGCGCACTGGGGTGGCAATCCTTACCGGTTGTGATAGCCCGTATGACAACGATGTCTGCGCGGTTGGCAGCACTCGTGCTGACCGCACCGCTGGCGGCCGTGGCCGCCCCAGCCGCGCACGCGGCGTCATCCCCTGCGGCGTCAGTCGGCGCCGCGTCGGGTACTTCGATCTCAGCTACTTCAGTCTCAGTCGCTTCATCTGCTTCGGCGCCCGTTACGGACCCGGCCGGGCTGGTGAATCCGCTGGCCGGGACGGGGAGCGGCGGGGACGTGGTCGGGCAGGTGGACACGTTCCCGGGCGCGGACCGGCCGTTCGGCATGCTCCAGTGGGGTCCGGACACGACCTCGCGGCCGCCGGGCGGCGGTTACGACTACGCGGACTCGGCGATCACCGGGTACAGCCTGACCCACGTGTCAGGACCCGGATGCGCGATCGCCGGCGACTTCCCGATCCTGCCGGTCACCGGCGCGCTGCCCGCCGATCCCGAGTCGGCGACGGCGGCGTTCAGCCATGACGCCGAGAGCGCGCATCCGGGCTCGTACTCGGTGACGGCCGGCGGCGTGCACACCTCCCTCGCCGTGACGGACCGCTCCGGCGTCGGGCAGTTCACCTATCCGGCCTCCGCGCCCGCGCAACTGCTGTTCAAGGTCGCCGACAGCGCCAACGGCAGCTCGTCCGCCACCTTCCAGACCGTCGGCGACCGCGAGGTCGTCGGCGCCGTCACGAGCGGGCACTTCTGCGGGCAGCCGAACAGCTACACCGTCTACTTCGCCGCGCGCTTCGACCGGCCGTTCACCGCGTCCGGCACGTGGGGCGGTGCGAGCGCTGCGCAGGTCAGCAGCACTGTGGGGAGCACGGCAGTCACCGAGCGCGGAAAGCAGACCCCAGCGCGTAAGAGCCTTGACGCGCGCGCCACCTCTCCGTCGCAGCGAAAGGCCTCCGGTCAGCAGGGGTCCGGAGTCGTCGCAGGAGGCTGGCTCACCTTCGACACCGCGCACGACCGGAACGTCGGTATGCAGGTCGCCGTCTCGTACGTGAGCACGCAGGGCGCGCTCGGCAACCTCGCCGCCGAGGCGCACACCTGGAACGTGAACGCGGTAGCCAAGCAGGCCGCCGCCGCCTGGAACAGGCAACTCGGCGCGATCGCGATCCGCGGCGGCAGCCCCGCCGACCAGGCGACCTTCTACACAGCGCTCTACCATGCCTCGCTGGAGCCGAGCCTGTTCAGCGACACGGACGGGCGCTATCCCGGCTTCGACCAGAAGGTGCACCGCGCCCAGCGGGGCCACGCGCAGTACGCGAATTACTCCGGCTGGGACATTTACCGCTCCGAAGTGCCGCTGCTTGCCACGATCGACCCGCGCGTCGCGTCCGACCTGGCGACCTCGCTGCTCAACGACGCGGCGCAGGGCGGTTCGCTGCCCAAGTGGCCGGTCGCCAACGGCTACACCGGCGTCATGAACGGCGACGCGGCCGACCCGATCCTGTCCGACACGTATGCTTTTGGCGCGCGCGGCTTCGATGCCTCGGCCGCTCTGGCCGCCATGGTCAAGGGCGCGAACGGCGCGACGGGCGCACCCGGGCAGGGCTGGTACGTCGAACGGCCGAACGCCGCCGCGTACATCGCCGACGGCTACGTGCCCAACGTCGGCTCCGACTCGATCAGCCCGGTGCCGAACGGCGCGTCGGAGACCCTGGAATACTCGCTCGACGACTTCGCCATCTCGCGTCTCGCGCAATCGCTGCATCAGGGTTCGACCGCGGCGGCGTTCACGCAGCGCTCGCAGAACTGGGCCAACGTGTTCGACACCGCGGACGGCTATGTCGAACCGCGCGACGCCGCCGGTGCGTTCCCGGCCGGTCCGCCGGTGCAGACCGGCGCGGGCTTCGGCCAGAACGGTTTCCAGGAGGGCAACGCGGCTCAGTACACGTGGATGGTGCCGCAGAATCTCCAAGCCCTGATCCAGGGCATGGGTGGCGCGCAGGCCGCCTCCGCGCGGCTCGACCAGTACTTCACGCAGCTGAACGCCGGGCCGAACGCGCCGTTCCACTGGCAGGGCAATGAGCCGACCTTCGATACTCCGTGGGTCTACGACAGCCTCGGCCAGCCGTGGAAGACGCAGCAGACGGTGCGCCGGATCAGCGACCAGCTGTACTCGGCCACGCCCGGCGGCGAGCCCGGCAACGACGACCTCGGCGCGATGAGTTCGTGGTACGTCTGGTCCGCGCTCGGCCTGTACCCGCAGACCCCGGGCGTGCCGATGCTGGTGCTCGGCGCGCCGCGCTTCCCGCAGGCGGTCGTGCACGGCGCGTTCGGCGACCTAACGGTCTCCGCGCAGAACGCCGGCGACACGTACGTCAGTAGCCTGAAGGTCGACGGGCGGGCCACCGGTCACACCTACGTCGACCCGAGCAAGGTGCACGAGCTCGATTTCACGTTGTCATCGAGCCCGAACACGTCCTGGGGCACCGCACCCGGCGACGCGCCGCCGTCCTTCGGCGCCGGACCGGTCTCGTTCCCGCCGAGCACCCGCGCCGCGCTGGACGTTTCTCCAGGTCAGGTCCGCCTGACGCCGGGCGCCGGCACCACGGTGACCGTCACGGCCGACAACTCACTCGACACGAAGAACCCTGTGACAGTCGACTGGACGGCGACCGGACCCGACGGCCTGACAGCGAGCCCGGCGAGCGGAAGCCTCATCGCCCCCGCCGGCGGTACGTCGCAGACCACTGTGACGATCACGGCTCCGTCCGGCATGACGACCGGCTACTACCAGGTCGCGTTCGCCGCGCACGCCTCGAACGGCGCCGCGATCCCGGGTGTCTCGCTGCTGGCCACCGTCGCGCAACCGGGGGAGAGCATCCCGACCGCGTACGTGTCCAACTACAGCGACAACACGGTCACGCCGGTCGACACGCGCACCCGCAACGCTGGCCCGCCGATCCCGGTCGGCGGCGGCCCCGACGGCATGGTCGTCGCGGCCGGGAAGCTGTTCGTAGCCAACAACAACACCAACGACGTGACCGTCATCGACACCAACACCAACGCGGTGGTGGCCACGGTTCCGGTCGGCGCCGTCGCCGCCGATGTCGCCGCGACCCCGGACGGCAAGACGGTCTGGGTGAGCAACTTCAGCGACGGCACCGTCCAGCCGATCGACACCGCGACGCTCGCCGCGGGTGTCCCGGTCGCGGTCGGCAGTCAGCCGGAACGTCTCGCGGTCAGCCCCGACGGCAAACAGCTGTGGGTGGCGAACCAGGGCAGCGGCACGGCCAGCGAACTGAATCTGGCCACTGATACGGTCGCGAACACGGTCACGGTCGGCGCCGCGCCCTTCGGCGTGGCGATCACTCCGGACAGCGGCAGGGTCCTGATCACGAACGGCGGCTCGGCCTCGGTCTCGGTGATCGATGCCGCGACCGGCGCGGTGAGCGCGACCGTCCCGACCGGGGCTGGTCCGCAGTACGTCCAGGTCTCTCCGGACGGCGCGACCGCTTACGTGGCCGACTTCGGCGCCGGCGGCGTCACGCCGCTCACGCTCGGCAGCGGGTCGGGCAGCGCGGTCACCGCAGGGTCCTTCATCACCACTGGCTCCGGCGCATACGCGGTCGGATTCAGTCCCGACGGCACGACGGCGTGGGTGGTCGACACCAACGTCAACAACATCGTTCCCGTCACGGTCGCGACCGGCGTACCCGGCGCGGCGGTGACAGTGGGCAATGTCCCCGACGGCGTGGCCGTCACCGGAAACTAGGCCGATCCGTCCGTTCCCGCACTGTCCTGCTGGGCGCGACACTGGCGAATCCAGATGTCGTGCCCGGCGGGTCATGCGGCATGATGAAACGGTGAACGGGCAGATCGAGGCGCTGACATCGACGCAGACGTCGAATCTGACGTCGAATCTGGCGTCGCCCCCGACAGCGACAGCGACCGCGATATCGTGACGGGCACCGCAACCGGCACCGGCGGCAGTACCGGCGGTGGTACCGGCGGCAGCACCGAAAGGCACACAGCCACGCAGGCGGTAGTGCTCGTCGAGGGCGTCAGTGACCGCGTCGCGCTGGAGACGGTTGCGCGGCGGCGAGGGATGGATCTCGAAGCGGACGGCGTCGCCGTCGTTGCCATGGACGGCATCACCAACGTCAGTCGCTTCCTCGCGCATTACCGTGCGAACGAGCCCCACACGCAAATCACAGGGCTTTACGACGAGGCCGAGGAGAGCTTCGTCCGGCGCAGCCTAGAGCTGATCGGACACGACGTGGCACCCGACTGTGCGCGCACATCCCTCGAAGCACTCGGTTTCTTCAGCTGCTCCGCCGACCTGGAGGACGAGCTGATCCGCGCATTGGGTCCGCGTGAGGTGGAGCGCCTTGTCGAGGCCGAAGGGCAGCTGCGTTCCTTCCGCAAACTGCAGCAGCAGCCTGCGTTACGTGACTGGAGCGTGCACGACCAGTTGCGCCGCATGATGAGCGGACGCTCCGGCGCCAAGGAGCGATATGCGGCGGTCATGGCGCGTGCACTGCCGCTGGATCGGGTGCCCCGACCGCTGTCCGAAGTGCTCGCATACGTCTCCGCCGAGCAACGACGGTAACGGTGTCCCGCTCAGACGGACAGGTGTAGCGCGAGGGCGGTTGTCTTGACCGCAGTCGTCGGCAACGGCCGGCCCGAGTAGCCGCGCGCCGAGGCACGCGGTAGACAGGGTTGCAGGCGTGGGCAGTAGGCATGGGCGGTAGGCACAGACTGCGAGCGCGCGCGGTAGGCAAAACAAGCGGTAGGCAAAACTGCCGTAGACAAAACAAGCTATAAACAATGCACGGCGCGAACGGGACAAAAACCATCGACGCAATCTCCGTCGTGAGAGGGCTGTGACAATGAACCCGGACACCCCGACCCAGGCGCAGACC
>JBOHCW010000082.1:0-3608 GCA_050725375.1 Actinocrinis sp.
CTAAGCCACCGCACCCGAGCCACACCACCCAAGCCCGCCACCGGCCGCCACACCGGCGCGGCCGTCGCGCGCGGGCGTCTACCGAGGGACGAAGCAGCATGGCGAACTACACCACCGCGGACGTGAAGCGGCTGCGCGAGCTGACCGCCGCCGGGATGATGGACTGCAAGAAGGCGCTGGAGGAGACCGACGGCGACTTCGACAAGGCCGTCGAGTACCTGCGGGTCAAGGGCCTGAAGGGCGTGACCAAGCGCGAGGGCCGCTCGGCCAGCAACGGCCTGGTCACCGTCCAGATCGACGAGGGCAACGCCAAGGGCACCCTGCTCGAGCTCAACTGCGAGACCGACTTCGTCGCCAAGGGCGAGCGCTTCCAGCAGGTCGCCGCCGAACTGCTGGGGCACGCCCACGCGACCGGCCCGGCCGAGGTGCCGGCGCTGCTCGCCTCGCAGTTCCCGACCAGCGGCAAGACCGTCCAGGAGTTCGTCGACGAAGCCAACGCCACCCTCGGCGAGAAGATCGAGCTGCGCCGCTTCGCCATCCTCGAGGGCGGTTACGTCGCCGCCTACCTGCACAAGACCTCGCCGGACCTGCCCGCGCAGGTCGGCGTCCTGGTGCAGCTGGACAAGGAGGACGCGCAGACCGCCAAGGACGTCGCGCAGCACATCGCCGCCTTCTCGCCGACATACCTGACCCGCGAGGACGTCCCGGCCGACGTCGTCGAGAACGAGCGCCGCCTGGCCGAGGAGACCTCCCGCGAGGAGGGCAAGCCGGAGGCCGCGCTGCCGAAGATCGTCGAGGGCCGGGTCAACGGCTTCTTCAAGGACAACGTCGTGCTGGAGCAGGCCTTCGCCAAGGACCCGAAGAAGACGGTCAAGAAGGTCCTGGACGAGGCCGGCGTCACGCTGCGCGCCTTCGCCCGCTTCCGCGTGGGAGCCTGAGCGAAACAACGCGGACTTACGCGGTCCGGCCTACGCTGCGGGTATCCGCCCGCGGCACGGCCGGACCACCGTCCGCCGCACACGCCGCGAGGGCGGGCGGGCCGCCCGCAGGCAAGCCGAGACCGAACACGAGGAGGCCGCAGTCGTGGCTGGTATCCGTCAAGAGACCGACCCGGCCGCGGCCTTCGCCGCATCGTCGGGCGAGCGCGGCCGCTTCAAGCGGGTGGTGCTCAAGCTGTCCGGGGAGGTGTTCGGCGGCGGGAGGGTCGGCGTCGACCCGGACGTCGTGCAGGCCATCGCCCGGGAGATCGCCGACGCGGTGCGCCAGACCGGCACCCAGGTGGCCATCGTGGTCGGCGGCGGCAACTTCTTCCGCGGCTCCGAGCTGAAGAACCGCGGCATGGAGCAGGCCCGCGGCGACTACATGGGCATGCTCGGCACCGTGATGAACTGCCTGGCCCTGCAGGACTTCCTGGAAAAGCAGGGCATCGACACGCGGGTGCAGACCGCGATCACCATGGCGCAGGTCGCCGAGCCCTACATCCCGCGCAAGGCCATCCGGCACCTGGAGAAGGGCCGCGTGGTCATCTTCGGCGCCGGGGCCGGCATGCCGTACTTCACCACCGACACCACCGCCGCCCAGCGTGCCCTGGAGATCGGCGCCGAGGTGGTCCTGATGGCCAAACAGGGCGTCGACGGGATCTACGACGCCGACCCGAAGTCGAACCCGGACGCGGTCAAGTTCGACGCGCTCACCCACCGGGAGCTGCTCAGCCGGGGCCTGAAGGTGGCCGACTCCACCGCGGTGTCGCTGTGCATGGACAACGGGATGCCGATCGTGGTCTTCGGGCTCTTCGACGGCAACATCCTGCGCGCGGTGTCCGGCGCGAAGATCGGTACGCTGGTCAGCCGTGAAGACGCCGCGCCGGCGCAGTAGTTTGTCTGCTGACGACAGCCCGTGCCACGGGTGGACAAGGAGCCGGAAGTGATCGACGAGACCCTCCTCGAAGCCGAGGACAAGATGGACAAGGCCGTGACGGTGGCCAAGGAGGACTTCGCCGGGATCCGCACCGGCCGGGCCACCCCCGGCATGTTCGCCAAGATCACGGTGGACTACTACGGCACGCCCACCCCGGTCACCCAGCTGGCCTCGATCCAGGCCCCGGAGCCGCGGATGGCGGTGATCGCCCCCTATGACAAGAGCTCGCTGGTCGCGATCGAGAAGGCCATCCGCGACTCGGACCTGGGGGTCAACCCGACCAACGACGGCAACATCATCCGGGTGGTCTTCCCGCAGCTGACCGAGGAGCGGCGCAAGGAGTACATCAAGGTCGCCCGCGGAAAGTCGGAGGACGCCCGCGTCTCGGTGCGCAACATCCGCCGACACGCCAAGGAGGCCATCGACAAGCTGGTCAAGGACGGCGAGGTCGGCGAGGACGAGGGCAAGCGCGCGGAGAAGGAACTGGACGGGTTCACCTCGAAGCACACCGCGCAGATCGACGAGGCGCTCAAGCACAAGGAAGCCGAGCTGCTTGAGGTCTGACACCGGCGTGCCCGCCGCGGCCCGGCGCGTGCCCGCGCCCGGTGATCGGACCGCGGAGCCTGCCGCCGCCCGGCCGTCCGAGATCGGGTACCGTCAACGGCTGACGGATGATGGGGACGAACGGGTTTCGGGAAGGGCCGCGCAGATGACCAGCGCCGTGAAGCGGAGGGAGCAGCCGGTGGCGCCGACCGGCGGGCCGGGCCGTGCCGGGCGCAACCTCCCCGCGGCGATCGGCGTCGGGCTGTTCCTGGGCGCCGCGATCCTCGCCTCGCTGCTGCTGTTCAAGCCCGCGTTCCTCGCGCTGGTCTCAGTCGCCGCGGTGCTCGGCGTACGAGAGCTGTCGATCGCGTTCCAGGAGCGCGGCATCCGCTTCCCGGTGCTCCCGGTGGCGGTCGGCGGCGTGGGCATGCTGGTGGCGGCGTACTTCCGCGGCGAGGGCGCGCTGGCCGCCGCGCTGGCGCTGACCGTGGTGGCCGTCATGGTGTGGCGGCTGACCGACCCGGCCGAGGGCTATCTGCGCGACGCGAGCGCCGGTGTGCTGGCCGCCGTGTACGTGCCCTTCCTGGCCGGTTTCGCGATGCTGCTGACGGCCGCGGACCACGGCGCGCAGCGGGTCATCGTCTTCCTGGTCCTCGTGGTCTGCAACGACACCGGCGGCTACGTCAGCGGCGTGCTGATCGGCCGGCATCCGATGGCGCCGTCCATCTCGCCGAAGAAGTCCTGGGAGGGATTGGCCGGCTCGGTGCTGGCCTCCGGCGCGGCCGGCGCGATCACCATGGTCGCGATGCTGCACGGGCAGGCCTGGCAGGGCGCGCTGACCGGTGTCGCCGTCGTGGCCAGCGCCACGCTCGGCGACCTGTGCGAGTCGATGATCAAGCGCGACCTCGGCATCAAGGACATGGGCAACCTGCTGCCCGGCCACGGCGGCATAATGGACCGGCTCGATTCCCTGCTGCCCACCGCACCGGTGGCCTGGCTGCTGCTGGCGTACTTCGTCCCGGTGCACTGACCGCGGCGTCGCGCGGTCCGGCCCACGCGGACACACGTGGGACAATAGGCAGATCATGAGCACGCAGGATCTGCCCACGCCGACCAGTACCCGCCTGGAACCCGGCCAGCTACTGTTC
>JBOHCW010000083.1:0-7124 GCA_050725375.1 Actinocrinis sp.
CATCGAGGAGGTGCTGGCAACCGCACGCCGCATCTGGGACACCGAGCGCGAGCAGGCGAGGCGGATCCGGGCGGGCGAGACATTGCGCGACCAGACCAGGTTCGATGACTATCTCACCCGCCGCGAGGCCGATCCGACGTACTCGTTCCGCAAGCACCTGCGACGCATCGGCGGAGCGATCGAAGAGTAAGAACGAGCGGTGAGAGGCGAGGCTGACGCGTGAGGAGCGGCGCATGCCACCAGCCCACGTCCAGCTGCCAACTGCTCTTGTCGCGCGCTACCGAGCGGTCGATCGCGAGCACGTCGGCTCGGCACTCGTCGACACCCCGCGGCATCTGGACGCGTTGACCGTCGACATCGCAGAGCGCGGGATCCTCGTACCGCTGCGCCTCGGATTCAACGAGGAGTTCGGGACGCTCGACGGAAACCACCGGATCGCCGCGGCCATCCGGCTCGGCCTGGAATCGGTCCCGGTCGCGCTGTTCAGCGAGCCGCTGACGCCGCGACCCGGTCACGCGAAGCCCATGTGCGCCGAGGACCTGGTCATCCTTCAGGCCGCCAAAGGTCAGCGATGAATCGGAGCGCTCGGAACGAGGCGATTATCAGCCCGCGCCGCCTCCCTTTCCGTTCAGCGCGGCACGGGTGATCGCGCGTCGGCGCGTGACATCGCCGAGCGCGTCGACGCTGTCCACGTACTGATCGACGGTGCCGACCAACGGGAGCGCGCGCAGTTCCTCGGTTGTGAGTGCGGAACTCAGGGCGTTGGCGAAACGCTCCGCGTGGAGCACCTGGAACGGGCGGTCGTGGTACGGGCGCGTCGTCGGGTCGACCGGTTCGCACAGGCCGAGGCGGTTCTGCATCGCGGCGATCTCCTCGTACGCGCTCGCCAGCTGCTTCTCGCGGTCACGCCAGGACGTCGCGGCGAGGGCGGCGCGAAATACCGGCGTGAGGCGTTCGCCCTCAGGCGAGCGGCTGAACGCGCTGCCGAGCCACTTGCCGTACGGCGGATACTGACGATTCATCAGCAACGCGAGGCGCATCAGGTCGCGCACGAGGCGGGCCGCCACGACTGCCGAGCCCAGCTCGTCGCCGACTTCGCCGGTGCGCCCGACGAACGCCTCCTCTTGCGAGATGCGCTGCCATCCGGAGGCGAGCACGTACCGCCACACGTCGGTCGGGTACCAGGCGAGGCGGGCGCGGACCTTCGTCAACTCGCCGAGGCCGTCGTGCATGACCGTGCCGCGGGTAACCTCAGCGAGACTCTGCGTCGGGGTGGCCAGCCAGTCGAACACTGGCACGAGGGCGCTTTCAGGTTCGCCCGCGCCTGCCGCACCGCGCTCAACCGTTGCGGTGGCCGATCGCGGATCGAAGCCCAGGTGGCCGGTGAACCACCCGCCGAGGCCGGCGATGTCGACTCGGTGCCGGACCGGGCCGCCGTCCGGCTCCATCGGCTCCATGTGCAGCACGCTTCCGTCGCCGTCGCCGCCGCCGAAGTTCGTCGGATAGCCGAGGAACGTCTTCGGCAGCTCGTCCGCCAGCATCGCACCGATCCGCGGCGCGAGCTGATCGGCTGACACGTCGTCGAGGAGCAGTTGCAGGCGCGGACCCCATTCGTGGTCGGCCGAACGCTCGGTGTCGAAGCCGAGCACCTCGGATCCGGTCCCGATGCGCGCGGCGGTATGCGGCAGGCCGCTGAAATACCGGTCCAGCAGCGGCGCGACCGCCTCGCGATAGAACCGCTCTGACAGTTCGAGCCCCGGCGTGAAGCTGCGCTGGTGCGGATCCATGGGCGCATCCTGTCAGGGCGATTTCACGGTAGCGACCGATTATCCGGCAGCCGACGACGGCGCCGCGGCCCAGGTCCGCGACCGCACCACGTCAGTACGCGACATTGAGGTGGCCGCGCTCGGCGTCGGGCCGTTCCAGGAGGTCGACGGCGGCTGTCGCGTAGTCGGCCACGGAGATCGCGCTGCGGCCCTCGTCGTCAGTCACCATGTCGGCGGCGCCGACGCGGTACTTGCCGGTCTTCGTGTCCTGAGTGATGACAGCCGGTGGGCAGAGGTAGATCCACGGCACGTCGTGCGCGGCGCGGTAGACGTCCAGGGCAGCCACGTGTGCGAGCGAGTTCGCGCGACGCTCGGGTGGGAACCCCGGGGTCTCGACATAGATCTTGCCGCTCGCCGTCATCAGCGTTCCGGAGCCGCCGACGACCAGCAGCGGACGGCCGCCCGATGCCGGCAACAAGGCGCGTGCCACGCGGACCAGCACGTCCTGGGGCTGGCCCTGCGTCCAGCCGATCGCGCTGATCGTGGCGTCGTGTTCGGCTGTCAGCCGTACGATCTCAGGACCCTGGTCCTGGTCGAGCAGGTCCAGGCGGTGTGTCGTGACGCCGTCCGTTTTTCCGTCGCCCAGCTTGGCGGTGGACGAGGCACGCACGACTGCGGTGACCACGTGTCCGCGTGCGAGCGCCTCGGCGAGGATCGCACCACCGATCCGGCCCGTCGCGCCGTGTACGACCAAACGCATCGCCGTGGTCCTCTCGTCCGGCCGGACCGTTCCGAATGTGCCGAGACGGCACGGACAGCTATCCGCTCTACGGTCACCGTATGCGTAATGCTCGTTGCGAGCCACGTGATCCGAAGCACATCGCGTCGTCCGAAACGTATGGAGCCGCACGTGGGAACGTGGTCGTTGAAGGAAACGGATAATTGTCCGTGCGTCGGCGGAGCACCTGGTACAGAGCCACTTGCTAATCGGCGGCCTTGGCCAGGTCGTCGGTCGCGCTGCGGCCGGCGTCGGCGGTCCTGCGCAGGAATCCGGCCAACAGTTCTAGCTCCGCGTCCGCGTAGCCGGCGCAGATGTCATCCATCGCGTTGTTCATCCCCGAGTACAGGTGCAGCAGTTCGGCGCCACGGTCGCGAACGGTGCGCAGGGTCACCGCACGCCGATCGGCTGTGTCGCGCTCGCGGACGATCCAACCGCCCTTTTGCAGACGGTCGAGAACACCGGTCAGCGTGGCCGGATGCAGGCCCGCGCGGCGGGCCAGCGCGCTGGGGCTGATCGGGCCGTGCCGGTCGATCAGGTCGAGGCAGTCGATGTCCACGTCGTTGAGCGCCAAACGCACGCCGACCTGGTGGTTGAGCAGCGAGAGCTGGACGCTCAGCTCGCGCAGCGACTCGCGGATCACCACGGTCGAGCGTCGTCGGCGGCGGGCGGCCTCGCGGTCCGCGGGCACCGGCCGAGGTACTACGGAATCCATATGTTATGCTCCTCGTATTCTATGGCTCGCGTAACAACGATACCCGTGCGGCGGGGCCGCCCGGGAGGGTCGCGCAACGAGGGGGCTTTTCATGATCTTGGTAACGGGGGCGACCGGGACGGTCGGTGCGCAGGTCGTGCGGCTGCTCGCGGCGGCGGGGCGGCCGGTGTCGGCGGTCAGCCGCGATGCGGCGGCGGCGATGCCCGACGGGGTCCGGCTGGTGCACGGCGACAGTTCGCAGCCCGCGTCGATTGAGGCGGCGCTCGACGGGGTCGAGGCGATGCTGTTGGCGCCGCGTGCGCTCGGTCAGGGTGCGGCGGATCTACTGAAACTCGCGGCGGCGCACGCGGTTCGGCGCGTGGTACTCATCTCGGCGTTGAGCGTCGAATACGGGGGCGGACACCGCCGCTTCTCCGACGAGTTCCGAACGCTGGAAGAGCAGGTGAAGGCGTCCGGGCTGCGGTGGACCGTCCTGCGCTGCGCGGACTTCGCGGCGAACAGTCTGGCCTGGGCGCCGCAGATCCTCGCTGCGGGCAGGGTGCGCGGCGCCTACGGCGCAGCGGCGACCGCACCGCTGCACGAGCTGGATCTCGCCGACGTGGCGGTCGGCGCGCTGCTCTCCGCGGAGCATGTCGGCCGCACCTACGCGCTGACCGGCCCGAGGTCGCTCACGCAGTTCGAAAAGGCACAGATCATCGGCGAGGCGATCGGCGAACCGGTCGAGTTCGTGGACAGCCCGCCCGGGCAGGTCAGGCAGGCGATGCTCGCGCAGGGCCTGCCGCCGGACGTGCCGGAGCGGCTGCTCGGCCATCTGGCCGACTGTGTCGAGCGGCCCGGCCCGGTCACCAAAGACGTCGAACAGTTGCTGGGCCGCCCGGCGCTGACCTTCCGCCGCTGGGCGGACGACCATGTGGCCGCGTTCCGCGGCTGGAACCGACACCGGCTCACAACAGACCGGCTCACAACAGGAGGGCCTGAGGCATCATGACCACGACCGACACCGCGAGCGGCGCCATCGACTTCACGCTCATGTACGCCACCCACGACGCGTTCCGCCGCGATCTCGACCGGATGGCGCGGTCCTCGGCGGCCGGTGCGCCCGGCTTCGACCGGACCGGCTGGCTGAACTTCAAGCGGCAGTTGCACGTCCACCACACCGTCGAGGACACGGCGTTGTGGCCTCGGCTGCGCGCGGCGCTGGCCGGTCGGCCGCGCGACCTGGACCTGGTGGTGCAGATGGAGGCCGAGCACGCGCGGCTCGACTCGGTTCTCGGCGCGGTCGACGAGGCGCTCGCCCCGGGCAGCGCCGGTGACCTGGCGGAGCGGATCAGTGAGCTGTCGGCGGTGCTCGGCGACCACATGAAACACGAGGAGGACGCCGCCCTGCCGCTGATCCAGCAGGTCCTGACCGCCAAGGACTGGGGCGCGTTCCGCGGTTCGATGGCACGCACGCAGGGCCCGCGCGGCGCGGCCGCGTACGTACCGTGGATCGTCGACGGTGTCTCCGCCGATGTCCGCAAGCGCTATCTGGGAGTGTTCCCGGCGCCGGTCAGGCTGCTCAACAGCCTGTTCTGGGAGCCGGCCTATCGGCGTCGGCACGCAGGGTCCTGACAGCGATGCGCGGCGCTTGTCGCGCGGACGGACGGTCGTCCGCGCAACAAGCGCTTCGTGCGTGCGGGAGATTGCCGTGTGACTGCCGGTCAGACGCGGTCGGCGGCGATCAGGAGGTACTGGAAGCTGCCGCCCTTGTAGGCGGCCAGGAAGGACTCCTCGATGCCGGTCGCCAGCGAGGACTTGGCACGCAGCTCCCAGTACGGGATGGTCGCCGCGGTCAGGTCGACGACGGACACGGGCACCAGCCGGTTCGCCGCCATCTCGCGGAAGTAGGCGCCGCGCGGGTGGATGTCGCAGATGTAATGCGCGTTGATCTCGCTGACCGCGCGCGACGGCAGGCCGTAAGCGTCGTTGTAGCAGCCGGTGATGGTCACGTATCGGCCGCCGCGCCGCAGCAGCCGGGCGTACTCGGCGAAGAGCAGCGAGAGGTCCACGTACATGGTGCTCTCGTTGTTCCAGATCCCCTGGAACGCGCCGGTCTCGAAACCGGTGTCGAGCATGTTCTTGAGGTGGAAGCGCACCCGGTCGGCGACGCCGCGCTGCGCCGCCTGCTCGTTGGCGAAGGCGACCTGGGTCTCGGAGATGGACACCCCGTCGACCCGGCAGCCGAAGCGGCGATTGGCCACGAAGCTGCCGCCGCCGCGCCCGGAGCCGGAGTCCATCAGCCGGTGTTCGGGCCCGAGGTCGCCGAGGTGGTCGGCGAGCAGGTCGGCCTGTGCGCACTCCAGCCGGTGCAGTTCGGCGGTGACGCGCTGGTCGCGGGTGTCCTCGGGGCCGTCGAGCACCGACCAGTCGGGCGCGCCGACGCCGTAGTGGTGGTGGTAGAACCCGTCGACCGCGCCGAGCTTGAGGTTGACCGGGTTGCGCTCCCGGTTCCAGTAGTCCGCGACGGACTGCTGATAGGGGGTGGCCGTGACGGGCTCGAGCAGGTCCATGGTGGTCACCGTGGTCGTGCCTTTCTGTTCTGCTCAGGTGGTGGCTGAGCGCGTGCGGAAACGGCGTGGTTCGTCAGGCGGTTTGTCGGTGGGTCCGTCGGGCCGTCGGCAGGCGCGCTCGCGTCACGCGGCTTGGATGTCGTGGTACCGGGCGCTGGTGGCGTGCCATTTCTTTCCGCCGCCCATCCAGGCCCAGACGCCGCCGAGGAAGCGGCCAAGCTCCGGCGATCCCTGGGCGCTGAGCGCCGCGGACTCGGCCTCGACGTAGCGCACGAGATCGTCGTGGAGGCGGGCGGTTCGGTCCACAGCCTGCTGCAGCGTGCAGTCCTCTTCGTGCATCAGGACGCGCGGCAGGCTGTAGTCGAACTGGCTGCCGCGGTCTTCCTTGCTCAGCGAGTACAGGTCGTTGACCAGCACGCTGGCGACGCCTGCGCTGGTGAACACGCGGCGCACGCGCGGCGCGAAGTACTCGTGCGGCGGCACTTCGTAGCCGCCGACCGGATCGGTGACCACCATGGTCGGGCAGAACGCGTTCTCCCAGCGGTGCATCAGAAACTCCCACACCGGCGGGACGCGCCCGGAGATGTGCCACTCGGCCTCCTGGTTGTAGGCCACGAACATGACCGCGAGTTCGTGCCGCAGCCGGAAAACCTGCGTGTGGCTGGCGTAACGGCCCAGGTCGGTCCAACTGGAGCGGATCGCGCGCAGTACGGCGTCTTTGCGCAGCTCCAGCTCATACTGGACGGTGTAGGGGATCGGCGGGACCCGGGCCGGCGCCATGGCGGCGTAGGCCATGGCCAGCCGCGGACCGAGCCGTTCGGGCTCTGATTCGGCCGAGTCGCCGTCGAGGTAGAGGTCGTCGACGGCCCACTCGGCGACGGCGCACTTCGCGGCGGCGGCCAGCCGGTCGGGATCGTCGCAGTCGGGATGCGCGAGCATGATCAGCCGCCCGAAGCCACAGGCCCGCAGCTTCTCCAGCTCGCCCGGCTGCGCGCCGATCTCCTTGTCCCACCAGGCGACCAGCCGGTCGTCCACCGCGTCGCCGAGCGCGGGATCATCGCGCAGCGCGTCGGGGCAGTAGAGCGGCGGCACGCACGCGGACGATGACGGTGAGTTCGTATCCGGGTTCGTATCCGAGGTCGAATCCGGGTTCGAGTTCGCCGTAGTCCGTGCCGCCGTGCTCGCGGCCCCCGGGCACGCGGTTGCCGCCCTCGCGATTGCCGTCATCTCCCGCGACGCGGATCGCGCTGCCCCCGAATTCGCAGGCCGCGCCGCTTGGAACAGGCGGGCCGCCGAGGTGCCCACTCCCCTGGGAC
>JBOHCW010000084.1:0-1934 GCA_050725375.1 Actinocrinis sp.
CATCGCCCGCGCACGCTCAACGCACTGCGACAGGCCCGGTGACGGTATGGGCTTCCGCCTAGCCAACGAAGTATCCGATCACTGGCGTGACCTTGGCCTGACGCCAGGCGAGCGCAGCGACCTGCTCGTGATTGCCCTGATCGCTAACGACGAGACGCGAGACACGGCGTTGCAGTCGCGCGGAATCGTAGACCAGCCGTACATCCTCAACCGCGCTGGCAAGTTGAGCGCGCAGAGCTGGAAGAACGCGATCAGTGCACTTCTCCGTAAGCGCGCCCTCACTCATGCCGAAGAGGATGGCCGCAAGCTTGCGGGGCAACGTGGACACGTCGCCGTCTACAAGATCCCTGTTCTGTGTCCCACGCCGCCGCATGACGGCTACCTCGGCCAATGCCGCCGAGGCCAGGCCGAAAGGGTAACCCGAGAGGTGACCCAATCAGGGGGAAAGGGTAATCCCACGGGTTACCCAATCGACCAGCGAGGCGAGGCGCCGGAAAGGGTCACCCCACAGGTGACCCAAAGCCTCGCACAGGGTCACCTGCCAGATGACCCTGCGGAGGGAAAGGGTCACCCCACAGGTGTGGAATGGGTAACCCCAGAGGTGACCCCTATACATAAGGACATAAGAACTACCTACCTGCCTGACGCCGAGCCGCCGGCGACCGGTGAGCCAGGCAGGCAGGCTCCGCCGAACGAAGACGCACAGAACGCCGCGGTCGGCGTACGCGAGACGGCGAGGACGCTGGCCCGCCGGTTCGACTTCGGCCGCCAGCTGCAGGACGGCGAGAAGCGCCGAGTGTTCGACGAGCTCGTTGCGAAGCTTGAGGGGGGATGGACGTCCGACAAGCTGTTCCGGGCGGTCAACGGCAACGAATGGGGCAGCAGTGCCAGGCATCCAGTAGCCGTGCTGCTTGCGCGACTCAGGGGTCTCGGTCCACCGTCAGCGCCACCGGCTCGGCGGGAAGCGGCAGGCGTGTCGGTACCGACGCGACCGCCTAAGGTCACTTCCCCGGATGACGAGTCGCCAGGCGCAGCACAGTTCCGTGCAGCCCGCCGGGCGCGCGTGCCGAGCAGGAAACCGGTAGCGGCTAAGTCGCCAACCGGTGGCGGCGAGGCCGACCTCGAGTCCGAGGCCAACTCGATGCCGCACGCGGCTGTCCGTGATCAGCTGACGCTCTTGGCACAGGGCGCGGATGCTGAGAAACGGCAGCGAGGGGCGCACAACGGCCGCCAGGCGGCCAGCGAGCCGCCATCACAGCCCACGGCGACCGGTGACGTGCTGGCCAGGGTAAGCGGCGGCTCCGAGGCCGACGACAGCGACGCGGCGGCCGATGAGCAGGACGACGACGGCCCGGAGTTCGAGTTCTGATGCGCGGCGCGTCGCTGGTCGACCTGGTCGCGGCTGCCCGGTACGCCGGTGTCCGGATCGAGCGCACGGCCGAGGGCCCACTCGGCCTGAAGGCGCGCGAGCGCGCGGCCCGCTACGCCCGCGCTCTGCGCCAGCGTGAGGCCGATGTACTCGCGCTGTACGACTGGACGCATGCGGACACGGGCGATCCGAAGCCGTGCGCGCTGTGCGGGAAGAGCGCGATTCTGCGCGACCCGGTCGAGCGCCGGCCGTGTCACAAGGTGTGCTCAGATCGGCTGTTGTCCGGCGAGGCGGTCCCGCGTCAGTGGATCACGGCCCACGGCGGCGCGGCGGCGGCCTCGGCAGCGGTGCTCGACGACGCGCCGTCAGGCCTGATCAGGGCACAACTGTCGGACCGCTGATCGTCAAGGTACTTGACTACGCGGAGCGGCCCTCCTGCGCGAGCAGTACGCAGGAGGGCCGGTCTGTGCGCGCGGGTGCGCTATCCGCCGAGGCGGTACGCGGCCCACGCCCGGCTGTGTGGCGCGTCGTCGACCAGGGCCGCCGAGCCGAGCCGCAGCAGCGG
>JBOHCW010000085.1:0-7472 GCA_050725375.1 Actinocrinis sp.
CGCGGGACGCGGCTGGCCGCGCTCGGTAACGAACGCGATGCTCGGGTCCGGCGTGCCGGGGGCGTTGACGAAGGACACGAAGCGCCGCAGCCGCTCCGGGCTGGCCAGCACGCCGGCCCACTCGTCCTGGTAGTCCTCGACATGGCGGGCGATCGCGGCGTCGAGCTCGGCGGCGATGCCGAGCGCGTCATCGACGATGACGGACCGCAGGTAGGCCAGGCCGTCGGCGCCGCCGGCGGACAGGGACTCGATCCCGCCGGCAGTGTGCTGGAGCCGGTCAGCCGTGCGGACGTAGAGCATGATGAACCGGTCGATCGCGCGGATCAGTGCCCCGGTGTCGACGTCGGTCAGCAGCAGGTCCGCGTGGCGGGGCCGGAACCCGCCGTTGCCGCCGACGTAGAGATTCCAGCCGTGCTCCGTCGCGATCACCCCGATGTCCTTGCCCTGCGCCTCGGCGCATTCCCGGGCGCACCCGGAGACCCCGGCCTTGATCTTGTGCGGTGCGCGGATGCCGCGATAGCGCAGCTCCAGCTGTATGGCCAGGGAGGCCGAGTCCTGGACGCCGTAGCGGCACCACGCCGAGCCGACGCAGGATTTCACGGTGCGCAGTGCCTTGCCGTAGGCATGCCCGGACTCGAACCCCGCCGAGACCAGCCGGGCCCAGATCGCGGGCAGCTGGTCGACCCTCGCTCCGAGCAGGTCGATCCGCTGCCCGCCGGTGATCTTGGTGTACAGGCCGAAGTCGCGGGCGACCTCGCCCAGCACGATCAGCTTCGCTGGCGTCACCTCGCCGCCGGGGATCCGCGGCACCACCGAGTAGCTGCCGTTGCGCTGGATGTTGGCCAGGAAGTGGTCGTTGGTGTCCTGCAGCGCGGCCTGCTCGCCGTCCAGGATGTGCTTGGCCGCGCCCGCCGAGGCGGTGGCCAGCTCGCCGCCGAGCGAGGCCAGGATCGAGGCGACCGCCGGCTTGCACACCTCGCAGCCGTCCGCCTCGCCGTTGCCGTGCTCGGCCAGCAGCCGCTGGAAGCCGGTGACGCCGCGCACCAGCACGATCTCGTACAGCTCGGCCCGGCTCTGCTCGAAGTGCCGGCACAGCGCCTTCGAGGTCTCCACCCCGGCGGCGTTGAGCAACTGGCCGAGCAGCGGCACGCACGAGCCGCAGCCGGTCCCGGCCTTGGTGCACGCCTTGATCGCGCCGACGTCCGCGCACCCCTGCTCGTGGATCGTGGCGTTGATCGTGGCCTTACTCACGTTGTGGCAGCTGCACACGATCGCCGAGTCCGGCAGCGCGTCCGGGCCGATCGCCGGGGCCGCGCCGGAACCGGCCGGCAGCAGCAGCTGTTCGGGCGTGGCGGGCAGCGGCGCGTCGGTCCCGGCCAGCGGCCGGAGCGTGGCGTACGCCGAGGCGTCGCCGACCAGGATGCCGCCGAGCAGCCGGCCGTCCTCGCCGATCACCAGCTTCTTGTAGAGCCCCGCGGTCGAGTCGCTGTAGAGCGCTGACAGGGCCCCCGGCGTGCTGCCGAACGCGTCGCCGAACGAGGCGACCTCGACGCCGAGCAGCTTGAGCTTGGTGGACAGGTCGGCGCCGTGGAACGGTGAGGGGTCCGCGCCGAGCAGGTGGTCGGCGACCGTCTCAGCCATCGCGTATCCCGGCGCGACCAGTCCGTACACGCGGCCGTCCACAGCCTGTGCACACTCGCCGATCGCGTAGATCGCCGGGTCCGCGGTACGGCACAGCTCGTCGACGCTGATCCCGCCGCGCTCGCCCACGGCCAGGCCCGCCGCGCGGCCGAGCTGGTCGCGGGCCCGCACCCCGGCCGCGAAGACCACCAGGTCCACCGGCAGGGCGCTGAGATCCTCGCCCCTGGCCAGGACGAGCGCGTACACGGCGCCGTCCTCGCCGATCTCGACCGCCTCGGTGCGCGTGGAGGTGTGCACGGTCACCCCGAGGGTGTCGATCCGCGAGCGCAGCGCCTCGCCGCCGCCCTCGTCGACCTGCACGCCCATCAGCCGCGGGCCGAACTCGATCACGTGCGTCTCCAGGCCCATCGCCCGCAGCGCCCCGGCCGCCTCAAGGCCGAGCAGGCCGCCGCCGACCACCGCGCCGACCTTGCGCCCGGCCGCGAAGTCCTTGATCGCCCGCACGTCGTCGACGGTCCGGTACACGAACGAGCCGGCCGCGTCGTGCCCCGGCACCGGCGGCACGAACGGGTACGAGCCGGTGGCCAGGATCAGCTCGTCGTAGCCGAAGACCGCGCCGGAGGCCGTGGTCACCGCGCGGCCCTCGCGGTCGACGGCGGCCACCGGATCGCCGAGCCGCACCTCGACGCCCTTCGGCGCCGGATAGGTCAGGTCCTCGGGGCTCTTGCCGTCGAACAGGGAGCTGAGACGCACCCGGTCGTACGCGCCGTGCGGCTCCTCGGCCAGCACGGTGATCTCGATCGGTGACGGCTGCGCCGCCGCGCGCTCGGCGAGCAGTTCGGCGCAGCGGTGGCCGACCATGCCGTAGCCGGCGATCACGATCCGCCGGGCGCGCCCGGCCTCCGGTGCGCCGACGGCTTCGGCGCTGGCGTCGACAGTCATGTCAGTTCCTCTCCGCGGGGTCGAACAGCAGGTCGATCGGGTTCTCCGGCAGCGGCCCCGACCGCTCCACCAGCCGGGCCAGCCGGGCGGCCGCCGACACGTCGCCGATCAGCACGGAGCTGACCACCCGGCCGCCGTGCACGGTCACCGCGCGGTGCGTGCCGGAGAACGGGTCGGTCAGCCGGATCGTGCGCGGCGCGTGGTCGGGCCGGGACTCGGCGACGATGCGCGGGGTGGCGGCCAGGATCGCCACGTCCACGCCGGTGGCGCTCAGCCGGGCGAAGGTCGATGAGCCCTGATACAACGCGGACGAGCCGAGCAGCCGGCCGGCCAGGATCTCGGCCTGCTCCAGCGCGGGGGCCGCCAGGCCGTGTGCCGCGTGGACGGTGCCCTGCGGCCGCGCGCAGTCGCCGATCGCGTGGATGCGCGGATCGGTCACGCTGGTCAGCCGGCCGTCGACGAGCACGCCGTCGCCGACCGCGAGCCCGGCGCGCGCGGCCAGCGCGGTCGCCGGGGCGGTGCCGCAGGCCAGCAGCACGAGGTCCGCGTCGAGCTGGTAGCCGTCGGCCAGCTGCACCCCGGCGAGCCGGCCGTCGCGGTCGTGCACGGCGGCGCGGGCGCGGCACTCGACGTGGACCTCGATGCCGAGGCCGCGCGCGGTGCGGGCCAGGACGACGGCGGCGTCCGCGTCGAGCCGGTGGTCGAGCAGATGAGGGCCCTGATGGATCAGCACGACGTCCAGGCCGCGCAGTGTCAGCCCTCTGGCGCACTGGACGCCCAGCAGGCCGCCGCCGACCACGACCGCGCGCTTGGCGGCCGGCCCGTCCGCGCCCGCCGCGGCGAGCTGGACCTGCAGGCGCTCCAGGTCGGCCAGGCTTCGCAGGGTATGGATTCCGGGCCGCAGCCCGGCCTCGTCGCGGATGGCGCTCAGCGGCGGCAGCACCGGGTTCGCGCCGGTGGCCAGGACCAGGTCGTCGTACGGCAGCACCGAGCCGTCGTCGGCGTGCACGAGGCGCGGCTCGCGGTCGATCCGGGTAGCGCGCACGGCCGCCCGCACCGTGATCCGCGGGTCGTGCGGCTCGGCCAGGTCGATCCGCCGCGCGTCGATCCGGCCGGCCAGCACCTCGGGAAGCAGCACCCTGTTGTAGGGCGCGCCGGCCTCGGCGCCGAGCACGGTCAGCGTGAAGTCGCCGCCGGGGGCGCGGCGCTCGGCGCGCGCCAGCCGGGCCACCAGGTGGTGCCCGGCCATCCCGTATCCGATCACGACGATCCTGCGCACGCTCACGCACCGCCCGGTTCGGATAGCAGTGCCTTGACCAGCCGCACCGCGCAGGTCTTGAACTCCGGCATCTTCGAGGTCGGATCCAGTGCCGGATTGGTCACCGAGTTGGCCCGTCCGGCCCCCGGCCAGTGGAAGGGCATGAACACGGTGTCCGGCCGGATGGCGCGGCTGATCCGGGCCGCGGCGGTGGCCGTGCCGCGCCGGCTGATCACGCTGACCGGCGCGCCGTCCTCGACGTCCAGCTCGCGTGCCAGGTCCGGATGCAGCTCGACGAAGGGCTCCGGCGCGGCCCGGTTCAGCGCGTCCACCCGCCGGGTCTGCGCGCCCGACTGGTACTGCGCGAGCACACGGCCGGTGGTCAGCCGGTAAGGGTACTGATCGTCCGGCTCCTCGGCGGACGGCCGGTGCTCGACCGCGACGAAGCGGGCGCGGCCGTCCGGCGTCGGGAACGAGTGCTCGAACAGCCGGGGCGTGCCATCAGGGCTCTGCTTGCCGCACGGCCAGTACAGCTGCTCGCCGAGCTCCAGCCGCTCGTAGCTGATCGCCGAGTAGTCCGCCGTGCCGCCCGCGCTGGCCCGGCCCAGCTCCTCGAACACCTCGGCCGGGTCGGCGGACAGCGCGGCGCCGAGCCGCGCGGCCAGTTCGGCGAGGATCCGCAGGTCGGTTCGCACGCCCGAGTGCGGCGCGATCGCGGCCGGGCGCAACAGGACCCGGCCTTCGAGGTTCGTCATGGTGCCGGTCTCCTCGGCCCACTGCGCGCTCGGCAGCACCACGTCCGCGATCTCGGCGGTCTCCGAGCGGACCAGGTCGCAGACCACGAGGAAGCCGAGCGATCGCAGCCGCTGCTCGGTCTGCGCCGCGCCCGGCGCGCTGACCACCGGGTTCGAGCCCATCACGAGCAGCGCGTCGATCCGGTCCGCGCCTTCGGAGCCGCACCGGTCGAGCAGCTCGGTCGCGCTCGGACCGGGGCCGGGCAGCTCGTCCGGATCGACGCCCCAGACGGCCGCGACGTGCGCGCGTGCCGCCA
This sequence comes from Actinocrinis sp., assembly GCA_050725375.1. Taxonomy (GTDB): domain Bacteria; phylum Actinomycetota; class Actinomycetes; order Streptomycetales; family Catenulisporaceae; genus Actinocrinis. The sequence continues at coordinate 4,893 of JBOHCW010000085.1, forward strand.
GGTCGTCCAGCTTGCGGTAGCCCGGCAGCTGGTCGGACTTCTGGCCGTGCTCGCGGCCGCCCTGTCCGTTGCCCTGCCCGGTCAGCGCGCCGTAGCCGGAGCCCGGCCGCCCCGGCAGCCCGAGCGCGAGCGCCAGGTTGATCCACGCGTTGACGGTGTCAGTACCCTTACTGTGTTGCTCGGCGCCGCGCGCGGTGAGGATCATCGCGCCGCCTTCGCCCGCCGCGCGGGCCAGCGCCGTCACCGCGTAACGCATCGCCGCCACCGGCACGCCGGTCAGCTGCTCGACCCGCTCCGGCCAGTACGCCGTCGCGATCCGCCGAGCGTCATCGAAGCCTGACGTGCGTCGTGCGACGTACTCCTCGTCGACCAGGCCCTCGGCCACCGCCAGGTGCAGCATGCCGAGCGCCAGCGCCAGATCGGTGCCCGGCACCGGCTGCAGGTGCCGGTCCGCCGACTCGGCGGTCCTCGTCCGGCGCGGATCGACCGTGACCAGCACGCCGCCGGCCTCGCGCGAGGCGCTGAAGTGCCGCATGATCGGCGGCATGGTCTCCGCCGGGTTCGCCCCGACCAGCAGGATCGCCCGCGCCGCGCGGATGTCGCGCACCGGGAACGGCAGTCCGCGGTCCACGCCGAAGGCCCGGTTCTGCGCCGCCGCCACCGACGACATGCAGAACCGGCCGTTGTAATCGATGTTCGGCGTCTTGAGCACGGTGCGGGCGAACCGGCCGAGCTGGTACGCCTTCTCGTTGGTCAGCGAGCCGCCGCCGAACACCGCGACGGCTCGCGGGTCCCGGGCGGCCAGCTCACGCGCGACCCGGTCCAGCGCCTCCGGCCACGACGCGGGCCGCAGCTCGCCGCGGCGCACGTCCCGGACCAGCGGCGTCGTGAGCCGCAGCCGCGGACGCAGCAACTCGCCGGCGCTCGCGCCCTTGCCGCACAGCGCGCCTTCGTTGACCGGGAAGTCCTCGCGACCCGCCACGTCGAGCACGGCGTCACGCGAGGCGTCAGTGTTCGCGGTCAGCCTGATCCCGCACTGGAGCGCGCAGTACGGACAGTGGCTGCTTCCACTGTCCACGGCTCCAGTCGTCTCGGTCATGAGATCGACGGTGCGGCCCGGCTGTGTCCGGTCGGGGTCTGGTGCATTTCGTCGCGCGCACGAGTTCTTCACGGCACGCCCGGTCGCGTGTGCGCAGTCTGTGAGCTGCCACAGGACCAGGCCGTGCGGCCGAAACGCCAAGACCAGCCTTAACCTGCACAGCCCTCCCCTTACCGGTGCGTAGCGGCTCGGCAACATATCCGTAACGGCGGCCCGCCACTGTTTCCGGCATGGCACTGGCAGAGGCGATCGAATCCAACCCCTCGGCCGCGGCCGGCCCGGCGGACGCCGCGCCGGATCCGGCCGCCGGTTCGGCCGCAGTGTTCGACGAGTACCCGCTCACCGGCTGCGTGGTCGCGGTCACCGCCGACCGGCGGCGCGACGACCTGGCCTCGCTGCTGCGGCGGCGCGGCGCGAAGGTCATCGAGACCCCGACACTGCGGCTCGTCCCGCTCGATGACGACGCTGCGCTGCGTAAAGCCACTAACGACTGCCTTAACGCGAAGCTGGACTATGCGGTCGCGACCACAGGCAGCGGATGGCGCGGCTGGATGTCCGCCTCAGAGAGCTGGGGCCTGGGTGACGAGCTGCGCAACGTCCTCAGCGATGCCACGGTCGTCTCACGCGGACCGAAGGCCACAGGCGCCGTGCGCGCGGCAGGGCTGCGAGAGAAATACAGCGCGCCATCCGAGTCGAGCGAAGAAGTGCTGGCCTACCTGCTGGAACACGGTGTCGCCGGCAAGCGCGTCGCCGTCCAGCAGTACGGTGTGGAGAACCCGGCCGAGGACACGCGTTTCGTCACCGCACTGCGCGAGGCGGGCGCGATCGTCGTCGACATCCCGGTCTACCGCTGGGGCCCGCCCTCCGACCGCGCCGCCGTGCGCCGCCTCGTGGACGCGATCGTGCGGCGCGAGGTGCACGCCGTGAGCTTCACGTCCGCACCCGGAGTCACCGCGCTGCTCGAAGCGGCGGCGGTCACCGGCGCGCTCGACCAACTGCTCGCGGCGCTGAAGACGGACGTCACGGCTGTCTGCGTCGGCCCGGTGTGCGCACGGCCGCTCGAAGCCCTCGACGTGCCCGCGGTCTGGCCGGACCGGGCCCGGCTCGGCGCGATGGTCGCCACGCTCTGTTCGGCGCTGCCGCCGAAGGTGCGCCGCGAGGTGCCCATCGACGATCACCGGACCCTGACGCTCCAGGGCCTGGCCGCAGTGGTGACCGGCGGCGAGCCGGTTCTCCTGGCGCCGCTGCCCGCCGCCGTCCTGGCCGAACTGGGCCGCCGCCCCGGCTGGGTCGTCTCACGCGCGGATTTGCTGCGCCGAGTCTGGGGCCCGCGCGGCGCGGGTGCCGGGGGCCGCGACGAGCACGCGGTGGAGGCCACCGTCGCGAGGCTGCGCACGGCTTTGGGCCCGGACTCGTCCCTGATCAAGACCGTGACCAAGCGCGGCTACCGCCTGGCCGTGGACCCGACCGGCTAGCCGTCG
>JBOHCW010000086.1:0-6322 GCA_050725375.1 Actinocrinis sp.
GCGTATAAGAACCCGGATTCATCCGCTCCGCCTGCGAGAACACCTCCATCGGCCCGGTCAGGTCCAGGATCTGGAAGTCCGGGAACACCAGGAACACGATCTCGCGGCTCATACGGCGAGGATACGTCGCGCGTCCGCGCTTCCTGCCTGTCAGGCCGCGTACAACGCCGACGTGGCCGCCGCGACGAGGGGACTGTCGTAGCCGCCGGCCTACTTGACGAACGGTCAAGATATGTTGACCATTGAGCGGTGACAGCTCCAGATCCGAGCCAGCCCGAACCGCCTGAGGACGTCGTGCACGTCGAGACCGACGAGCAGCTGCACGCCATCGGCAACCTGACGCGCCATCGGATTCTGCGCATACTGCGCGACGGTCCGGCGACCGTGACCCAGATCGCCGCCGGCCTCGGGATCGCCAAGGGCAGCTCGAACTACCACGTGAAGGTCCTGGCCAAAGCCGGGTTCATCCACGTGGTCGACACCCGCAAGGTGCGCGGGGTCACCGAGCTGTACTACGGCGTGCCCGACAAGGCGATCGCGCTGCCGTCTGCCGCGCCCGGCCAGCCTGAGCACCTGATGCGGCTCGCGCTGGCCGACGTGGAGGGTGCCCCACTCGGCGCGGAGAAGGACATGCGTCTCAAGCATCTGCGGTTGAGCCCGGCCGATTTCGAGACCGCCTGTGCGAAGCTGCACGCGTTGCACGCGGAGCTCGCCGCGCTCAACGACCCGCAACAGCCCGCGGCCAGCTTCTTCTACGCCCTCTACCGGCCTCAGGACCTAAGACAGGATCCTGAGAACGAAAAGCCGGCCACATGACCGCCGCCGAGGAAATGGAGACGGAGACGGAGACGGTCGAAGAACTGCCCGACACCCCGCATCCCCATCCGCAACCACCGTCCCGGCTCCTGTGGCGCAACCGCGACTACACCGGCTGGTGGATCGGGGAGAGCGTCTCGGAATTCGGCAGCACCCTCTCGGCCGTCGCCTTCCCGCTGCTGATCCTCGCGGTCACCGGATCGGCGGCGCGCGCAGGCTTCGTCCAATCCGCCGCAGGCATCGGCGCCTTGGTCACGATGCTGCTCGGCGGGGCGCTGGCCGACCGGTTCTCCCGTCGCACGCTCCTGATCGCCGCGCCGCTGGTGGAGGCGCTCGCGGTGAGCACCGTCGTGGTGTCCGTCGCCACGGGACACGTGAACGTCGCGCACCTGACAGTGGTCGGATTCGTCCAGGGCCTGGCAAGCGGCCTGGCCGGCGGAGCGGGGTTCGCCGCGCTGCGCCGCGTCGTTCCGGCGCCCCAACTGCCCACCGCGTTCGCCCAGTTGCAGGGGCGGACGATGGCGATCCGGCTGGCCGGGCCGGCCGGCGGCGGGCTCCTGTTCACCCTCGCCCGGTGGGTGCCCTTCCTCGGCGACACCCTGTCGTTCCTGGTCGGCGCGTTCGGAGTGGCGCTGATCCGACGCCCGCTCGGCCCAGATCCGGACGAACGCGTGCCGGGCGAACCGGTGCTCGCCAGCATCCGCGCCGGGTTCAGCTTCATTCGCGGCAACGCCTATCTGCGCTTCCTGATGGCCTGGGCGGCGCTGGCCAACGCGTGCGTCACCGGGATGCTCCTGCTGGTCATCGTGCTGGTGCGCGACCACCACGGCAGCGCCGCCCTGGTCGGCGCCGTCACCTCGCTCGGTGCCGTCGGCGGATTGGTCGGCTCGCTGTTCTCGGCCCGCATCGCGCGCCGCGCGCCGGGCCGGTTGCTCGTCATCACCGTCTCCTGGCTGATGGCTCTCACACCGGTCGGTATCGCGGTGGTGCCCTGGCCGTGGGCGATCGGCGCGCTGTTGGCGTTGATGATGTTCCTGATCGGCCCGGTCAACGTCGTGTTCAGCACCTACGAGGCGCGGATGATCCCGGACGCGCTGATGGGGCGGGTCTCCAGCGCGCTCAACTTCGGCGCGGCCTCCGTCCGATGGTTCGGCCCGCTCGGTGCCGGCTCCCTGGCCGCGGCCTTCGGCCCGACCGCGGCCATGCTCGTCTTCGCCGCAGTGCTGGCCGCCATCGCCGCCAGCACACTCGTCGCCCGCGGCCTGCACGTACTCGACCAGCCCGTCGACCAGATCGCGGTACCGGCAAACCGCGTCCTAGCGGAAGTCGCGTCCGCGGATGTTGGCGGGCTGGGCGGACAGGCGTAGGGGTGCGAGGCGTCCGGCGACGATGTTGAGTGCGCCGCCGCCGTGGTCGGAGCGCTCCAGGCTGCCGGTGATGCGCAGCGCGCCGTGGGCCAAACCGATGCGGCGGTGTTTCTCCCACACGGCGGGGGAGCAGACGATGTTGACCAGGCCGGTCTCGTCTTCCAGCGACAAAAAGCACACTCCACCCGCAGTCGGGGGCCGCTGTCGGTGGGTGACGATGCCGGCGACGTGGACCAGGGTGCGGTCGGGCACTTTGTAGAGGTCTTCGATGCGGGTGTGGCCGGAGGCGTCGAGTTGCGGGCGCGCGTGGGCGATCGGATGCGAGTCGGGAGACGTGCCGGTGGCCCACAGGTCGGCGAAGGTCTGCTCGACGATGGTCATCGCGGGCAGGTCGGGTGCGTATTCGGCCCCTGAGGTGCCGGGCAGGTGGGCGTCGGTGGTGCCGGCCAGGGAACCGGCGCGCCACAGTGCTTCGCGGCGGGTCAGTTTGAAGCAGTCGAACGCGCCGGCGGTGGCGAGGGCTTCGAGTGCGGCGCGGGAGGGGCTGGTGCGGCGTACGAAGTCTTCGAGGTCGTCGTAGGGTCCGTCGTCGTCGCGTTCGGTGGCGATGCGTTCGGCCAGTGCATCGCCGACGTCGCGCACCGAGGCGAACCCGAGCCGGATCACCGGCTGCGGACGCTCCGAGGAGTGCGCGTGCGTGCGGGTGTATCCGTCGGGGTCGGGCACGGGTTCCAGGATCGCCTTGTCGCGGGAGGCGTTGACGTCCACGCCACGCACGGCCACGTCGTGCCGTCGCGCGTCGTTGATCAGCGAGGCGGGGCTGTAGAAGCCCATCGGCTGGTTGTTGAGCAGCGCCGCGGTGAACGCGGCCGGGTAGTGCCGTTTCAGGTACGAGCTCGCGTATACGAGGTAGGCGAAACTGATCGAATGGCTCTCCGGGAAGCCGTAGGAGCTGAAGGCCTCGAGCTTGCGGTAGATGTCCTCGGCCAGGTCGCCGGTGATGTCGTTGTTCGCCATGCCGGTCATCAGCCGTCGCTTGAGGGCGAGCATCCGCTCGGTGGAGCGCTTGGCGCTCATCGCGCGGCGCAGCTGGTCGGCCTCGACGGCGGTGAAGTTCGCGGCGGCGATCGCCATCTGCATCACCTGCTCCTGGAACAACGGCACGCCGAGAGTGCGCTCCAGTACCTCTTTCAACCGCTCGTGCGGCGCCCAGTACTCCTGCCCCTCCTCCATTTTGTCGGTCCCTGAACGGCGGCGCAGGTACGGGTGCACGGCGCCGCCCTGGATCGGGCCGGGGCGGATCAGCGCGATCTCGATGACCAGGTCGTAGAACTTCTTCGGTTTCAGCCGGGGCAGCGTGGCCATCTGGGCGCGCGACTCGACCTGGAAGACCCCGACCGAGTCCGCGTCGCAGAGCATCTGGTAGACCGCCGGGTCCTCCTCGGGGACCGTGCCGAGCGTCATGTCCACGCCGTGGTGCTCGCGCACCAGGTCGAAGGCGTCGTGCAGGGCGCCGAGCATGCCCAGGCCCAGCAGGTCGAACTTGACCAGCCCGGCGTCGGCGCAGTCGTCCTTGTCCCACTGCACGACCGACCGGTTCTCCATGCGCGCCCACTCGGTGGGTACGACCTCCGCGACGGGGCGGTCGCACAGCACCATGCCGCCGGAGTGGATGCCCAGGTGCCGCGGCAGGCCGTGCAGTTTGGACGCCAGCTCGACGACGTCCGCGGGTGTGTCGGTGTCCTGCAGGTCCATCGCGTCGGCGTACGGTCCGAGCTGCTTGACCCAGGCGTCCTGAGCGCCGGGCGAGTAGCCCAGCGCGCGGGCGGCGTCGCGGATCGCCATCCGGGCCCGGTAGGTGATCACGTTGGCGACCTGCGCGGCGCGTTCGCGGCCGTACTTCTCGTAGACGTGCTGGATGACTTCCTCGCGGCGCCCGGACTCGATGTCCAGGTCGATGTCCGGATAGCCGTCGCGCTCGGGGGAGAGGAAGCGTTCGAAGACGAGTTTGTGCTTCACTGCGTCGACGTTGGTGATCTTCAGGGCGTAGCAGACCGCTGAGTTCGCGGCGGACCCGCGGCCCTGGGCGAGGATGCCGTGGTCGCGGCAGAACGTGGCGATCTCGTAGACGATCAGGAAGTAGCCGGCCAGTTCCATGTGGGCGATCACACCGAGCTCGTAGTCCAGCTGCTTGTAGGCGTCGGGGCGTTCGCGGCGCGCTCCGTACCGTTCGCGCGCGCCTTTCTCCACCAGATCGCGTAGCCACAGGGACTCGTCTTCATACTCGTCGGGGACATCGCGCTTCGGCAGGCTCGGTTTGACGGATTTGAAGTCGAGTGCGCACTCCTTGGCCAGTTCGACGGTGCGTTCCAGGATGCCGGGGAAGCGGGCGAAGCGTGCGGCCATCTCCTCGCCGGAGCGCAGGTGCGCGGTCGGGCCGGACGGCAGCCACGGGTTGATGTCGGCCAGCGGCTTACGCGCGCGCAGCGCGGCCACCGCGGTCGCCGTCGACCAGTCCGCGGGCGTCGCGTAGTGCACGTTGTTGGTCGCGATCGTCGCGGCGCCGTGCCGCTCGGCCAGCTTCGCCAGCGCGTCGTTACGGGCGTCGTCGCCGGGCAGGTCGTGATCGATCAGCTCGACGAACACGTTGTCCGCGCCGAACAGCGACTGCAGACGCTCCAGTTCACGCGCCGCGGCCTGTCCGCCGCCGAGGGCCAGCGCCGCGGGAACCAGGCCTTTGCGACACCCGGTGAGCACCGCCCAGCGGCCCCGCGCGCGCGCCGCCAGGTCTTCGAGGTCGTAGACGGCCCGGCCCTTGCCCGAGCCGGCCAGCCGCGCGTCGCCGATCGCCTTCGACAGCGAGCGGTAGCCGTCCACGCCTTTGGCGAGCAGCAGCAGGTGCGCGCCGAGCGGATCGTTCACGCCGGTGCGCTCGACCGTGTCCGCCGCCAGCGACAGTTCCGCGCCGAACACCGTGGCCAGCCCGGTGTCCTTCGCCGCCTGCGCCATGCGCACCACGCCGTACAGGCCGTCGTGATCAGTCAGTGCCAGGGCGGTCAACCCGAGCCGCGCGGCTTCGGCGACCAGGTCCTCCGGCTCGTTCGCGCCGTCCAGGAACGAGAAACCGGAGTGCGCGTGCAACTCGGCATACGGGACGGCGCCCTCGACGCGGCGTACGGGCGGCTGGAGCGCGTCGTCCTTCGACGCCTTCGGGGCCTTGGCGGTCAGCTCCCCGTGCCGCGTCCAGGACAGGGCCTTGTCCAGCTCCCGCCACGGCACCACCGGGTTGTCGAAACCCACCGGCCCACCGCCTTCGCTCGCCGTACCAGCATCTGATTGGCCGTCGTCGGTGGCGACAGCGTTCCCGAAGCTGCTGCGTGGCAAGCTCCTGCCAGATTTGCTTCGAACACTTGATCTAGCGTCGCGTTCAGTCTCGCGCGACCGCTACCCAGTCGTCAACCGCTGTTGATGACGCACCTGACAACCGGCTGCCTGTCGTCGACGCGTTGCGGCCGAGGTCTTACCGGGCGGCAGAACGGCATTCATAGCCGTCGGGCTCGTGCAGCTCACAGCCGCCCTCTGAGCACGTCGACCTCGCAGCCTGGCGAGAACGGGTCGAAGCCGTGCTCGACCAGCCAGCGCACCGCCACCAGGCTTCGCAACGACCACCATGCGCGGATCACGTCGAGGTCGAGGTCGACGTCGGTGCCGTAGCCGGCGACGACGTCGCCAAGGTGCTGCGGGTGTCCGAGCGTCAAGATGGCGAGGTCGAAGAGGGCGTCGCCCCGGCCCGCCTCGGACCAGTCGATCACGCCGGTGATCCGGTCGCCGTCGACGAACACGTGGGCGCCCTGCAGGTCGCCGTGCGTGAACACCGGCGTCCACGGCCGCAGCGCGGTCTCGGCGATCCGGCGGTTGCGCGTGACCAAGTCGGTGGGAAGGACGCCGTTGGTGACGAGCCACCCGCATTCGTCGTCGAGGTGCGCTGCGAACTCGTCGAGGCTGCGACCGGACCACGGCGGCGGCGGCGCGTCGTGCAGCATCCGTGTGGCGGCACCCGCCGCGACCCACGCCGCCGACGACGCGATCGACGGTTCGCCGAGGCGGCCGAGCGCCGTCCCCGGGAGGGCGGCGAGCGC
>JBOHCW010000087.1:0-5842 GCA_050725375.1 Actinocrinis sp.
AGCTGGTGGTCTTCTATCTGATCCGCTCCGACCTCTCCGGATTCCGGCAGCTCGACGCGACGATGCGCGAGGACGGCACGTGGACCGTCGCGCTGCCCGCGCTGCCTCCCGGCACCTACCGCACGTATGTCACGTTCGCGGCTCCGGACTCCAGCGTCGCGACGCCGAAGAGGTACGTGCTCTCCCACGCGCTGACCGTGCCCGGTCACGCCGCGGCCGCGCAGCCGCTGCCGAAGCCGTTCGCGTCGACGAGCACTGACGGCTACGCGGTCACCCTGTCCGGCGCCGCGAAGTCCGGCACGACCTCGTCGCTGGCGATCGGCGTGGTCAAGGGCGGCAAGCCGATCGACTACTTCGAGCGCTACCTCGACGGATACGCGCACCTGACCGCGTTCCACGCGGGCGACGACGCGTTCGCGCACGTGCTGTCCACCGGCCGCTCCGGCGGTGCGGGCGGCAGCGGTGCGCTGAGCGCGCAGACCGTCTTTCCGGAGAGCGGCACGTGGCGGGTGTTCGTCCAGTTCGAGATCGGCGACAAGCTGCACACCGCGACATTCACCGTCAACGTGCCCTGAGAGGGCGGTCAGGCTCGTGAGCAGCGCCGAATCCTGAAGCAGGATCTCGCTCGCAGACTCCCGACGGATCGGGGTTCGCGCGTGACCCGCGTCCCGTATAGTGCCGCCCATGACTGCTGGGGGCCGGCTTCGCAGGTGGTTGAGCTTCCCTGGGGTTCACCGGAGTGCTTCTGCCCGTCCGACCTGGCCGAACGGGCCGAGGACTACCTACATGCCGGTGCGTTCGGGCCACCCGGATATGAACGTGCCCGCGATCTGGCGGTGATGCCGCCGGATCGCGGGCGTCTGGCAGTCGGTCAGCTCCAGCTGTAGCGCACGCGCAGCCGCTCGACGACCGCGTCGAAGTGCTGCTTCTGCATCGCGCAGGCTTCGCGGCGCATGCCCTCGTCGTGCACGCGCACCACGCGCTCCAGGTTGACCCAGGACTCGCGGCCCTCGCGGTCCCACGGTCCCGTCCCGACGTCGACGAAGTCCGTCGTGCCGTCGTGGCGCTTGCTGGTCAGCTGCACGGCGAGCAGGGCGCCCTCGTGCTCGCGGGCGACGATCAGGACGGGGCGGTCCTTGCCGCGGCCGTCGTGCTCCTCGAAGGGCACCCAGGTCCAGACGATCTCGCCCGGGTCCGGGTCGCCGTCGTGCTTCGGCGCGTAGCTCGTGTGGATCCGGCCGATCTCGGTGGGCTCGACCTCGACCGTGGCGGTCGGGCCGAAGCGTCCGGGGGAGTCGGCGAACGGGTCGTGTTCGGTAGTGTGCTCGGTCACCCGGCCACCCTAGCCGAGCCGGTAAACCCGGCGCGCGTTGCCTTCGGCGATCAGGCGGGCGACGCGGGCGGCGTCGGCGGTGGTCCACGCGTCGCCGTCCACGCCCGCGCGCAGGAACTCGTCGAGGCCGCTGCGGAACAGGCGCGCGCCGAGGTAGTACAGCTCGGGCAGCGCGAACGCGTCCGACGAGTACAGCAGCTTGCCGAACGGCGCGAGCTCCAGCGCCTCGGCGATCAGCGTGCGCGAGCCGCGGCCGAGGTTGTGTGTGGCCAGTCCGACGTCGAAGAACACGTTCGAGAAGACCTGGGCGAGGTATCCGGCCTGGCGGTGGAACGGGTAGTTGTGCAGCAGCAGGACCGGCACGCCGGTCGGCGCGATCGCGCGCAGCAGCCGGGTGAGCAGCAGCGGATCGCAGCGGTCGAGGTCGACGTCGGCGTCGCCGTAGCCGACGTGGAACTGGATCGGCAGCCGCAGATCGACGCCGCTCCAGACGAGGAACCGGTGCAGCGTCTCGTCGGTCAGACGTACCGGCGCGCCGGGCCCGAGGCGGCCTCGGTCCCGGTCCAGGTCAGTCAGCCAACGTCCGGCCGCCGCGGCGACTTCGGCGTCGGACGGGCGCTCGCCGGCCAGGTCGAGTCCGTGCCGGTACGCCGCGATCGACTTGAATCCGACGGCGCCGCGCGCACGCTCGGCCAACGCCGTGCGCACGTCGTCGGCGAACCCAGCGGCCGTCGAGCCGGGCGCGACGGCTTGCGCGACCTGCTCCAAACGGACGATTTCGTATGCTGACGCGGCCGCGGCCGCGCCGAGTTCGGCCGGGGAGAGCAGCGGTTCGGGCTCGAATCCGGTGTCGACGCAGAGTGCTGACAGCCCGGCCGCGCGCAGGAAGCGTGCGTTGACCTCGGCGTGTCCGAGGGCGGCGCGCCGCTCAAGGTAGGCGTCCGGGTCGGCGTGCGGCTCCAGATCGAGCAGCGGTGCGCACCAGCGGCGCACCGCGAACCCGATCTGTGAGTCGAACGCGCTGCCGCCGAGCGGACCGACCGAACCGGCCTCGGTGAGCTGCGACTCGAAGCCGGTCCGGTCCAGCTCTCGGCGGACCGTGCCGTGGCAGTGGTGGTCGACCAGGCCGAGCGAATCGGGCACGTACGTGGCCTGCGACGTCGGTACCGGTACTGACACGGGTCGTTCCTCGGATCTCTGTGCTCTGACCGTGCTCTGGCCGTGCTCTGACCGTGCTCTGTCAGTTCTCTGTGATCGTCTGCCGACTCAGGTGGCCGGCTGGTCCACGACGGCCCGTTCGACCTGTGATGCGTTCGCCGCCGCCACGCCCTCCATCTCGGCGAGCTTCTCACCCATCCGGCGGGTCGTGCCGGGCGCCACGATCACCGCGATGATCCCGATCAGCAGCCAGGCTCCGGAGACCACCGGCAGCCAGAAGGTCGACGAACCCCAGGCCGGATACGGGTACACGTTGCGGTACACCGTGTAGCCGAGCAGCACGATCGCCGCGATGGGAATGACGATCTGCCAAGTCGGCACCGTCATCCTGCGCTGGATGAAAATCAGCCTGATTGCTCCGATCGTGGTCAGCAGATACGCCACCAGGAGGATCAGCGTGCCGATCGTGCCGCCCCAGACGAAGGTGTTCTCGGGGACGGCCGAGAAGCCCAGGATGCTGACCGCGATGACCGCCGCCATGATCGCGGCGACCACCGCGCCGGAGCGGGCCGGGGTGCCGATACTGGACAGCTTGCCCAGGCCGCGCTCGCCGAAGCCGTCCCGGTTGAGCGCGAACAGCAGCCGCGCGCCGCCGACCGTGCAGGCCAGGCAGCAGCCGAACGCGCTGATCATGGCGCCGAAGGTGATCACGTCGCCGACCCAGGAGCCGACGTAGGAGGTGCCCAGGTCGCCGATCAGCGAGGGTGAGGCGCCGAATGCGGCGACGCCCTTCGCGTTCGTGCCGAAGCCCATCGCCTCGATCGCGGTGACCACCACGAAGTAGACGCCGCCGAAGATCGCGGTGCCGAGGATGGCGCGCGGAATGTCCCGGTGCGGGTGCGCCGCCTCCTCGCCGAGGGTGGCGGCGGCCTCGAACCCGGCGAAGGACAGGAAGCCGAACACGATGCCGAGGAACACCGCGGACGTGCCCGTGCCCGGCGGGACGGTGAACACGCTCATGGTGAAGCGCTGTCCGCCCGGCGCGCTGTGCGCGAGCAGCTTGCCGAGCACGATCGCGCACACGACGAGGATCAGCGCGACGGTCGCGCCCTCGACGGTGAGCAGGACGTTCGTCCCGCGGCGCACCGGCGCGGCGGTCAGCAGGAACGCGAGCAGCAGCGCGATCGCCGTAAGCACGTACGGGAACCGGGCCGGCGGGTTGGTCCAGATGCCGGTCTCCTGCAGGAACGAGGTGCCGAAGATGCCGACCACGGACGAGGTGGTCACGCCGTAGAACACGTACGTGCCCATCAGTCCCCAGCCGGCCACGGTGCCGGCGCGCGGGCCGAGCGTCGCGCCGACGAAGGCGTAGACCGAGCCCGAATGGTTGAAGTACTGACACAGTCTGACGAACACATAAGCAACCAGCAGCACGCCGATCGCGGACAACAGGAAGGCCAGCGGCACCGCGCGCCCGATGGAGGGCACTGCGGCCTGAGGGTTGATGTTCGCTGCCATGCTCGGTGCCATCAGCGCTACGGACAGCCCGACCGCCTGCCAAACGTTGAGCGTGCGGCGCATCCGGGCGACGGGCGGTTGCTCTAGCTGGGTCGTCATATACGACTCCTCACTGCCTGATGTCAGAGGTGTGCGGTGTCCGTGGTCCTTGAGATCAGTGCTCGGCGATGCGGGCGGTCAGCGGTGCGGTTGCGCACAGTGTTGCGCCTGATGTAAGGCTTGGTAAGTTGCGAGGGCCGGCTGTGACAAACATTTCCCGCGATCGGGCACACTTGTGCCGCGGATCACGGCGCCGTAAACATCAGTGCGCGTACTTGTCGGGTACTCGTCGCCGGCCCGTGATCTGCGCAACCGTGAGAGCGGGCCGTTCCGAGGCGAAAGGCGGGCACCGGCGATGTCAGCGATGGACGGCTGGGAGAGCGTGACTCAGGACCAGCGCGACGAGCGCGCCGCCCGGGCCGCGGCCGCCGCCGCCGACCTGGCCGCGCGCGGTCGAGTCGGCGCGGTCGCGGTGACCTGGGTCGACAACAGCGGGATCACCCGGGTCAAGGCGGTGCCGCTGGCGAAGCTGGAGCGCGCCGCGGCCTGGGGCATCGGGGTGTCACCCTGCTTCGACACCTTCCTGCTCGACGATTCGGCGGCGTTGGCGAAGTACGCCGGCGGTGCGGTCGGCGACCTGCGGCTGATGCCGGATCTGGATCGGTTGACGGAGCTGGCCGGGCAGCCGGGCTGGGCCTGGGCGCCGGCCGACCGCTATCGGCAGGACGGCGCCGTCCACCCGCTCGACGCGCGCAGCCTGGCCCGGCGCGAGGTGCGGCGGCTGGCCGCCGAGGGCTACTCGGTGCGCGCGGCGTTCGAGGTCGAATGGTGCGTCTCGGTTGGTGGCGGAGACGAGTTCGAACCCGCATGCGCCGGCCCGGCGTACGGCATGGCGCGGCTGATCGAGCGGTCCGACTACCTCAGGGAGGTGTTGGACGCGCTGGACGCGCAGGGCCTGACCGTCGACCAGATCCACCCGGAGTACGCGGCCGGGCAGTACGAGGTCTCCGTCGCGGCCGAAGACCCGGTCGGCGCGGCGGACACGCTCGTGCTGGTGCGCGAGACCATCCGCGCCGTCAGCGCGCGTAACGACTTGCGCGCCACCTTCTCGCCGAAGGTGCTGGCCGGGGGAGTGGGCAACGGCGGGCACGTGCACCTGAGCCTGTGGCGCGATGGCGGCACAGCGGCCGAAAGCACGAGGCCGGACGGCGAGACTCCGCAGCGGCGCAACACGATGTCCGGCGGCGACGGACGTTTCGGCCTGATCCGGGACGGCGAGGCGTTCGCGGGAGGCGTGCTCGCCCATCTGCCCGGCCTGCTCGCGCTCGGTGCTCCGTCGGTCGCCAGCTACCTGCGCCTGATCCCGTCTCACTGGGCCGGCGCGTACGCCTGCTGGGGCTTGGAGAACCGCGAGGCGGCGCTGAGGTTCGTGGCCGGTTCGCCGGGTGACGGCGCCGGCGCGGCGAACCTGGAGGTCAAGAGCTTCGATTCCTCCGCGAACCCGTATCTGTTGATCGCGGCCCTTCTGGCCGCCGGTCGCGCCGGACTCGCGGCGGGCACGACCCTGCCCGAGCCCGTCGACGTCGACCCCGCGACCTTGGGCGCCGACGAACTGGCGAAGCGCGACATCCACCGCCTGCCTGCCGACCTGGGGGAGGCGGTCGCAGCGTTCGAACAGGACGGACTGTTCGCGGACGCCTTCGGCCCCGAGTTCGTCGACACGATCGCCACCGTCCGCCGCGCCGAGATCGCGTTGTTCGCCGACGCGACGCCGGAGCAGATCGTCACCCGCAC
>JBOHCW010000088.1:0-11280 GCA_050725375.1 Actinocrinis sp.
CCCGCAACGACTGCCGCACCACCTGAACGTCACTCATATCTTCGCCCCCTGATATCCCGTGGTAAATCTGGACTCGAATACTCTGTTATTCATGTCCACCTCGTCACCAGCCGTACGGCCCGAACCGTCCCCACGCGACGAGCGCCGCCATCGCGAAGAGCGGCACGGTGACGTAAAGCGCCTCCGGCTCCTTGCGCCGCAGGTGCGTGGCCGTGGCCAGCGCCATCAGCACCGCCAGTCCCGCCCCGGCCACCGGCGTGAGCACGGTCGCGACTCCGGACGCGGCCGGCGCGATCAGCCCGAGCGCCGCGATCAGCGCCACCACGCCGATGAACCGAACCGTCCCGAGCGAAAAGTCCTCGGACCACGGGAACTGCTTCGCCAGTTTCTCCCTCGGCCAGGAGACCTTCGCCAGGCCCGACATCAGGAATCCGGCGGCCAGCACCCCCTGCACCACCCACAAGAACACGTGCATCTGCGCTCTCCTCGCTTCCCCGCTGCTCAACTCGGTGTTCAGCGATACGACGAAGCAGTCCGGCAAACTGTCAGGTCACGCCGCGCGCCACGCACGTCAGCCGGGTAACGTCACAGTTCGGCGTGCTATCTCGTCGGACCGGTGACGGCTGCGGCAGACGTTGATCCAAACGAGGACGGCGGCACGATGAACACACCGGCAGAACCGACGGACGAGCGGTCCGATCCGAGCCTGGACCGCGACCGCGACGCGGGCCTGGCCGCGATCATGAGCGAGCGGCGGCAGCTGACCAACGTCGCGTACCGCCTGCTCGGCTCGCTCGCCGACGCCGAGGACGTCGTGCAGGAGACGTACGCACGCTGGTACGCGCTGTCCCCGCAGCGCCGCGATGAGATCGAGTCGCCCGGCGCGTGGCTGACCACGGTGGCCAGCCGGATCTGCCTCGACCTGCTCGGTTCGGCGCGCGTACGCCGGGAGAGCTACGTCGGCGAGTGGATTCCGGAGCCGGTGCCCGACCGCACCGAGTGGATCGGCGGCTGGTCCGGCGGCACCGCGACCGACCCGGCCGAACGGGTGACACTCGACGAGTCCGTCAACATGGCGTTCCTGGTCGTGCTCGAACAGATGACCCCGGCCGAGCGCGTCGCGTTCATCCTGCACGACGTCTTCCGCTTCTCGTTCCCCGAGGTGGCCGAGATCGTCGGCCGCACCGCGGCGGCCTGCCGGCAGCTGGCCTCCTCCGCGCGCCGCCGCCTGCGCCAGTCCCAGAGGCCCGCGACCTCGACGCCGACGACGCCGGTCGCGCACGCCGACCTCGTCAAGCAGTTCAAGCAGGCCTGGGAGACCAAGGACCTCAACGCCCTGATCGGCTTGCTCGATCCGGACGTGGTGGCGATCGGCGACGGCGGCGGCCTGGTCACCGCGGTCCTGGAGCCCGTCCAGGGCAGCGACAGCGTCGCGCGCTACATCGTCAGGTTCACCGAGATCGCGCCCGACCTGACGATCCTGGAGCGCACGGTCAACGGCCAGCCCGGCCTCGTCGCGCTGGTCGACGGCGTCACCTCCGCCGTCATCGCGTTCGGCGTCGCCGGCGGCCGGATCACGCACATCTGGGCCGTGCGCAACCCCGAGAAGCTGACGAGCTGGTCAATAAACTGACCAGCTCGCACTCACGCACCTCCGCATCGGCGCGGCGTCACGCTCCGCTGCGCGTCAGCGATCGCCCACGTGAATATCCGCCCGTGACCAGCGCGGTGTTCCCGCGAAGCGGTACCGGACTCACTCTGCCGGAACTGACGCCGCCGGAGCTCACGCCGACGCCGACGCCGACGCGCTGAATGTCGCGCCCAACTGGCTGACCAGCCCGAAGAAGTCCTCAAGGTGCCAGCTCACCGTGATCCGCCCGTCCACCACCTGGTGCACGTCCGACGCGCGGTACTCGACGACGCGTCCGGTCGCCGGAATCCCGAGCACCTCGCCTTGATGCGTCCCGCGCGCCGTCGACCGCACGGCCGCCCGATCCCCCGAGACGAGCACGTCGTCGACCGTCACCGAGAAGTCGGCGAAAGCCGCGTTCAGGAACCCGATCAGCTCCCTGAAACCCGCCACCCCCGGCGCGGCGTGCGGCGAGTGCGGGATGTCCTGCCAGTCCGCCGCGAGAATGGAGTCGGCGGACGACACGTCCCCGGTGCCCAGCGCCGCGTAGAGTCGCCGGACCGTCGTCTCGATCGATGCGGCGTCGTTGTCAGCAGGCATGATGGAACCTCCGTGCAGTGCTCAATAAGTAAACTACACGGTACAGTTTACTTGAGGGGAGCACAAGCGTGACACCGAGGGCCGCAGGCGAGCAGCCCGCTGAGCAGCGGCAACAGCAACCGCAGCTTCGCGGCGAGGCACTGCGCGAGCACATCCTGTGGTCCGCGAAGGACGTGTTCCTGGAGACCGGATACGAGACCGCGTCGATGGACGTGGTCGCGGCAAAGGCACAAACCTCGAAGCGCTCCCTCTACGCGCACTTCGAGAGCAAGGAGAAGCTGTTCTTCGCAGTGCTCGATCTCGTCCGCCGGCTTTACCTGGATCTGTTGAAGACCCCGGACGCGTACGCACGCACTAGCACTAGCACCGGCCCGGCTATCGACGATCCGGCCGAGGCAGTCGCAATGTTCTGCGGCCGCCAGCTTCAGCTGATGGTCTGGGAGTCGCAGGTACGCACGTGCCGCCTCACGATCGCCAGCGTCGAGCGTCTGCCCGGAAGTTCGAACGCGTACTTCGACGCGATCTTCACCACGGCCTACGAGCGCCTGGCGGACTTCATCGCAGGGCACTACGTCATCGAGCGTCCGGACGCCGCGAACCTCGCGCGCGACCTGCTCGACCGGACTGTCCTGCCGAGGTTCATCCGCGCGGTGCTCGGAGTGGAGGAGCCGATCAAGGACGTCCCCGAGGAGACAATCGCGCAGGACGTCGATCTCGACGCCATCCGCCGCGTAACCTCGTCCGCCCTCCCAGCGCCAAAGGCTCGATAACCGCGAGCTGCCCGCCTGTCACCATCTCATCCGGCGAGCAGCAGGCCGACCAGCTCGGCCGGCTCGATCGACGTGTGCAGGTCGCTGACCTGCCCATCACCGACCTCTACGACACGCCATGCCCCATCCGAGCGCAGGGCCACATCCGTCGTGACCAGGCGGCAGCCCAACCGCCGTACGGCCGACTCGACGCCGCCAAGCTCAGGGGTAAGGCTGCACGAGTGCACGCTGTCGGGATGTGGCGTCAGCAGCCGGGCCCGCCCATCAAGCCACCACACGCGAACCTCGGCGGCCACGGACTGCGGCGCGACGAAGGGCTCGAACTCACGCAACACGATTCCCCCGGCGAGGAACTCGCCCTGCAGTTCCACGAACCTGCGCACGATTCGGGCCACCCCCGCCGTATCCGAGAGGTCCGGAATGAAGCACGCTTCGTCCCATTCGTGCTTGCGCGACTTCACGTAGTCCTTCACGATGCCCGGTCCGGGCCGCAACCTCACGGCGAGCGAAGCAAGCGCCGCCAATTCCGGCACCTGCCCTGCGCGTCCAGCACACCACACACTCGCCGGCGTCAGTTCGGCGAAGGTCGAATACCAGCCCGGCAGCTCGTGCGCCGCCCGATACTGCTCGGGAACCACCACGAGGCCGACACCGCGCCGGCCCAACGCCTGAGCCAGGGTGCTGTAACGGTCGGACGGAATCATCCAGCCGCGGTACCACGCCGGGCCTAGTCCGGCTGGGACACTTTTGACCGCACGTTCGATCTCTCCAGCCAGCAAGGCATCGTGGTCGATGAGCGCGACGAGCCCTCCGCGCGCCCGCACCTCGCGGGCCTCGGCGGCGAAGTGGCCGTCGACGCGGCGTGAGTTCAGCGGATCGCAGCAATACAGCACTGACGGCGGCATGACCGCCACCATAGGCAGTCGTGCTCGTGCCTGACCATCGATTTTGATCGCCAGCGGCGCGTGTCGTGCCGAAACCGCTAGAGAATCAACCGCCGCACTGACCCGCTATCGGCAGGCTGTCAGCATCTTCGGGTGACCGAAGCCTGGAGCACTGCGGAACAGATCCTCGCGAAGACAGCCGAGTTCGAGTCAGCCCTCGGATCCGACTGGCACCAGCCGGCTGCGTGGGGCGTCCTGCACGACGGCCTCGGCCCCGACCGCGACCGTGGGATCGTCGTCGACCGCGTCAACATCGACATCGACGCGCATCCGCTGCCCGCCGTCGTGCTCGCGACAGTGCTCGGGCATCGTGGCGGTAACGTGTCGATGTCCTTCACCGCCGGACACCTCGACGAGGCGATCGCGCTGCTGTCACCGGCCGAGGCGTGCCTGGACGTCAGCCACCCCGACCTGGTCGCCTGGCACTACCTGCGCGAGGAGATCGGCGACTCCGGCACGGCCGTCGCCGTCTACGCCGACGCGATCGACGTCGTCGATCCTCAGGACCCTTACCTTGACGCGCTCCTACGCGCGATCCACCACGGCCGTCAGGAGAACGCCGACCGCACCACGACCCTGTGGCGACCGGTCGGCCCCGTCGAACTGGACCTTCTGCGCGCCGCCGGCATGCGGGCCTGGCCGCCGCGACTGCCCGGCCAGCCGATCTTCTACCCGGTGCTCAATGAGCGCTACGCGCGGCAGATCGCCGACGAGTGGAACACCGCCGCGTCGGGCGCAGGCTTCGTGACCCGCTTCACGCTGCCGACCACGTTCGCGCGCCGATACCCGACTCGCCAGGCCGGCGGCCGTGACCATCTGGAACTGTGGATCCCGGCGGCGGACCTCGACGAGCTGAACCGCCGGCTGATCGGCGCTATCTCAGTCATCGGATAGTGCGGTGAGCATCCTTACTTTCCTGGGCGCAGGTGTTCCAGGGGCAACGGGCCGCGACTGAGCGCCGTCCTCAGCGCGAAGATGCTGCGCGCCGCCGTGACCTGCTCGATCGCGAGGATGCGGTCGAGCAGCACCTCCTCGTACACGGCCAGGCTCGGCACGATCGCCTCGGCCATGTAGTCCGCGTCCCCCGACACGAGGTGGCAGGCGACGACGGCGGGGATCGCCAGCAGTCCCTCCTCGATCCGCCGCGAGACCTCGCGCGAGTGACTCGCCACCGTCAGCTCCACGAACACGGTCATGCCGAGCCCCAGCCGCTTCCCATCGAGTTCGGCTCGATAGCCGGCGATGACGCCCTGGGCCTCAAGGGCCTTGGTGCGGCGAAGACACGACGACGGCGAGAGCGAGACTGCCTCGGCGAGGTCGACGTTCGCGATCCGCCCGTCGCTCTGCAGGCGGGCGAGGATGGCGAGGTCGGTCGAGTCAAGTTCCGGCTGGGGCGCCGATTCTGGCATGAAATTCTCCCTAAGGTAGCTTCCTAGGTATATCGTTGCATCTCGAATGGCCTAGGCGGAGAAGTTTGCCATCGCGTGCGGCGGCCTTTGTGTGACGATCGCACTATGGCCGCCACCGTCCAGCGCCCGCTCGCGCCGATCTCGGATCCAACGCCGACACCGCAGCCGTCATCAACGTCCGGGCAAGCGCCCACACCCGTGCCGACGCCGACACCGGCACCGCTGTCCGCCACGCGCGGCGTCGCGCTGTACGTCGGCGCGCTGCTCGGACCCGGGCTGCTGATGTTGCCGGGGCTCGCCGACCAGTTGGCCGGGCCCGCGTCGATCGTCGCCTGGGTCGGCCTGCTCGTCGTGTCAGGGCTGTTCGCCGTCGTATTCACCGCGCTCGGCACCCGGCTGGCCGGCGGCGGCGGAGTCATCGAGTACACGCGTGCCGGACTCGGCCCGCGCGCCGGACGCGCCGTGGGCTGGTGCTTCCTGACGGCCGTCGTCCTCGGCGCCCCGGTCGTCTGCCTGATCGGCGCCGGATATGTCACGGCCCTGATCGGCGGCGGACGGCAGACCAGCGCCCTGATCGCCGCGCTGCTGCTGGCCCTGGTCACGACCCTGACCCAGTTCGGCGCGCGGATCGGCACGGCCGTGCAGATGGCGCTGATCAGCTTGCTGCTGGTCGTGATCGTGCTCGCCGTCGCCGGAGCGGCGCCGTCCGCTCGTACGTCGAACTGGACGCCGTTCGCGCCGCACGGCTGGACGGCGATCGGCGGCGCAGCCTCGGTGCTGATGCTCTCGTTCGTCGGCTGGGAGGCCGTCGCGCCGCTCACCCGCCGTCTGAAAGACCCGGAGCGCACTCTGCCGCGCGTCACGACCGGCGCATTCGTCATCACGGCCCTGATCTACGTGGCGCTGGCCTCGACGGTCATCGGCGTGCTCGGCACACGTGCGAGCGGATCGGTGCCCGTCGCGGACCTACTGCGCACGGCCGTCGGCGGCGTAGGCCCGGCAGTCGCAGCGACAGCGGCGGTCCTGCTGACGCTCGCGACCGTCAACGCGTACCTCACCGGCGCCGCCACCCTCGCAGCGCACTTGCGATCCGCCGAGCGCCGAACCCGGTCCGAAGCGGATTCGCGCGAGCCGACGAGGCGTGCCGGGCCGTTCTTCCCGGCCGTCGCCGCGGCCGGGATCATCGAACTGACCGCCGAGGCGCTCGGCGCTCTCGATCCGGCGCGCATGGTCACGCTCCCGACCGCGCTGTTCCTCGTCGTCTACGTCGGCTCGACCGCGTCGGCCGCCCGGATCCTGCGTGGCCGCCTACGCGTCGCGGCCGTCCTGGCCTGCGCGGCGTCGGCCCTCGTGTTCGCTTTCAGCGGCGCGGCGGCGGTATTCGCCCTCATAGTCGCCGCGGCCGGACTGCTCATGCCACTGAGGACGAGCACCCGTCCGGCGGGCGGGCATTTCGGCAGCGCCAGGCGCGGTCGTAAGCGCAATCGGCCGCTGAGCACGGCTGTCTGCTTGAGCGACCGCCCGGACTAGAGATCAGGCATCAGGCTGCAGACGTGCTAGGTCCCCTAACATGTCGACGGCCGCGTCCCGCGCTACGGGGCCGAAGAACCGCGCGTCCACGTCCTCGACGACGGCGATCGCGCGCGGGGCCAACTGCGTCCCGCGGCTCGTCACGCCGACCCGCTTCGCGCGCGTGTCCGACGGGTCGACCTCGCGAACGATCAACCCCTTGGCTTCGAGAGCCGCGAGTACCTGCGACGTCATCTTCACGTCCGTGCCGGCCTGGCGGGCCAGCGCCAGCTGATTGGGCTGGTCGCCGTGCGTGTTCATCCACCAGGCGCACGCGAGCAGCACGAATTGCACGTGCGTGAGTCCGAGCGGTTCGAGCGCCGCCGCGATCTCGCGCTGCCAGCGCAGAGTCGCGTGCCAGAGCAGGAAACCCGGGCTGCGCCCCGGACTGTGCGCCACCGGATCAGGCCTCTGCCGACTTCACCAGCGCGGCCATCGTCTCGGGCCAGTCGCCCGTCACGGCCGGGCCGACTTGCGGACCGGCCTCGTCGCTGCCGTCCCCGGTGATCTCCATCCGGTACGTCACGCGCGTGCGCCCGGACGCCGCCACGTCGAGTCGGTGGGTTGTGCGCAGAAGCAGGCCGTCGAACCGTGCCTCGTCCACGAACCGCTCGCCCGCTACCGCCTCGGCGACGATCAGGTGCACAGGGTCCTGGCCTTCCGGCGTCATCACGATCTCACTCCCGGCCGCGAACGGGCCGTCGATCTTGATGCGCCGCACGTCCGCGTTCCAGGCACCCCAGTTCTCGACGTCGGCCCACAACCGCCAGACCGCTTCCGGCGCCGCGTCCGTCTCAATGCTGTGCTCGTACGTCCACATCTCGCGCCCTTGGTAGATAGTCTTTGCACAGAGTATCTGCGTGCGGACCATCTTTGCGCAGACTATCTGCCGACGCAAGCCCGGCGACTGGGCTCATGCGGCGACAGGGCCCGGCCCGGCTCGTTCGGCCGAGCACGCCGAAAAATGTTCTGCGGGGATGTCGAGAACGCGTGGGCGGCTCCGTCCTCGGGGTGAAGGCGGCCAGAATGGGTCGCACCAGTACCGAGGAGGAGCACAGTGGCTAAGTACCTGCTGCTCAAGCACTACCGTGGCGCTCCGGCCGCCGTGAACAACGTGCCGATGGACCAGTGGACGCAGGAGGAGATCTCGGCGCACCTGAAGTACATGAACGTCTTCGCCGCGCGGCTCGAAGGGACCGGCGAGTTCGTCGACAGTCAGGCGCTCTCGCCCGACGGGATGTTCGTACAGTACGACAGCGAGGGGCGGCCGCCGGTCACGGACGGGCCGTTCGCCGAGACCAAGGACCTGATCGCCGGCTGGATGGTGATCGACGTCGACAGCCGCGAGCGGGCCGTCGAACTGGCCGGAGAGCTGTCGGCCGCGCCCGGAGCCGGCGGCAGGCCGATCCACGAATGGCTTGAGGTGCGGCCGTTCCTGGGCGAGGCGCCCCACTTCACCGAGTGATTTTGTGAACGAGACCCTGCTGCGGAGCCTTACGCCTCACGTGCTCGGCATCCTCGTCCGTCGCGGCGCGTCCTTCGCGGCGGCCGAGGACGCCGTGCAGGACGCTCTGGTCGAGGCGGTCCGCGTGTGGCCGGACGATCCGCCGCGGGATCCGAAGGGCTGGTTGGTCACCGTGGCCTGGCGGCGGTTCCTCGACGCCGCACGGGCGGACGCGGCCCGTCGTCGGCGTGAGGACCTGTCGGACGAGGAGCCGGACCCGGGGCCGGTGGGCGCGGTGGACGACACGCTTCAGCTCTACTTCCTGTGCGCTCACCCGTCGCTGTCCGCGTCATCCGCGGTCGCGCTCACGCTGCGTGCCGTCGGCGGGCTGACCACCCGCCAGATCGCCCAGGCGTACCTGGTGCCCGAGGCGACCATGGCGCAGCGGATCAGCCGGGCCAAGCGCACGGTCGCCGCGGTCCGGTTCGACCAGCCGGGCGACGTCGCGACCGTGCTGCGCGTTCTCTACCTGGTCTTCAACGAGGGTTATAGCGGGGACGTCGACCTCGCGGCCGAGGCCGTCCGGCTTACCCGGCAGCTCACGGCCGTGATCGATC
The DNA here is from genome assembly GCA_050725375.1 of Actinocrinis sp. Taxonomy (GTDB): domain Bacteria; phylum Actinomycetota; class Actinomycetes; order Streptomycetales; family Catenulisporaceae; genus Actinocrinis. The sequence continues at coordinate 8,984 of JBOHCW010000088.1, forward strand.
ACCCCGAGGTGGCGGGGCTGCTCGCGCTGATGCTGCTGCATCACGCCCGGCGCGGCGCGCGCACCGCACCCGACGGCGGCCTGGTGCCGCTCGCCGAACAGGATCGCGCACTGTGGGACACCGCGTCGATCGCCGAGGGTGTCGAGATCCTGCAGGCGGCGCTCGCGCGCGACCGGCTGGGCGAGTTCCAGGCGCAGGCGGCGATCGCGGCACTGCACGCCGACGCGGCCAGCGCCGAGGAGACCGACTGGGTGCAGATCGTCGAGTGGTACGACGAACTCGCGCGCCTGACGGACAGTCCGATCGTCCGGCTCAACCGTGCGGTGGCCCTCGGCGAGGCCGATGGAGCGCGCGCCGGACTTGCGGCGCTCGCTGAACTGGACGACTCGCTGCCGCGCTATGCGGCAGTGGCCGCGTACCTTCACGAACGCGGTGGCGACCTTGTGACGGCGGCGCGGCTTTATACCGAGGCGGCGCTTAGGGCGCCGAACCTCGCGGAGCGTGACTACCTAACGCGTCAGGCCGCGCGCCTTAACACCCGTGCGGATCGCTGACACGGGGATGGCTGAAACACCGGGACCGCTAACACAACGGGCCGCCGTGGACGATGGTTCGTCGCGGCGACCGGTGCCGCTTTGTGTTAGCTGACACCACGTCAGTCGCGCATTACAGCACGATGTCGCCATGGATGACCGTGACCGGGCACTTCGCGTGGTGCACGCAGGCCAGGCTCACCGAGCCGAGCACGGCCTCCGTGAGCGCGGAGTGTCCACGGCTGCCGACCACTAGCAGCGAGGCGCCGTCAGAGGCGTCGATCAGGACCTTCGCCGCGCCGCCGCGCTCGGCGCGCTTGCCGATCTCGACCGGTGCCTTGCCGTCCCAAGCCTGAGCGATCGCCTCGTCCAGCACCTTCGCGGCCAGGTCGGTCGGGTAAACGTCCTCGATCGCCGGAGCCCAACCGCCCGCGCCGTAGAACGGCGGGAAGTCCCATGCGGTCACCGCCTCCACGCTCGCGCCGGTCAGCTCGGCCAGCCGCGCAGCCCAGCGCAGTGCCTGCACGGACGACTCGGAGCCGTCCACCCCGACGACGATTCGCTTGTCCGCCATGATTCAGTCCCATCTCTCGCTCAGGAACACGCATGCGCCCGACCCGTCGGTAAGGGGCGCGCCCCAAGCTTACTGATCTACGTCCGCGTGCGCCGTACGCGGCATGGCGGCGGTCGTGCCGTGATCCGCCCGTCGCTCTCCTTCCCGCCGCGACCCATCCTCAACGTGACCGAATTTTCCTGCGAAAACCTGCAGCGGATCGGGCTGAAGATACGTCTTAAGCTTCGTGACAGTCAGCGATGCAAACACTCGGAGCGCTTTGTCCAGGCGCGGCTTCCTGGGCGGGGCCGCGAGCCTGGCCGCCCTCGGCTCGTTCGCCGCGGCGTGCCAGGGCTCGTCGGCCACTCCCTCGGCCGGCGCAAACCCGGTCGGGTTGCAGTCGGGCACGGGAACAGGGCCCGCGATCGGCTCTGCCAGCGCCAGTGCCAGTGCGTCAGACGCCGTCGACGCGGCGCTGATCAGCCAGCGTTACCAGGGCCTCAAGCCGTTCACGCCCGCACCGGCGCCGCCCGCCGTCAAGCCGATCGCGCTTAGTTCGGCCCATCCGCTGGTGTTCTCGCACGTGCCGATCACCGACAAAGTCGTGTTCGTCACCATCGACGACGGCATCGACAAAGACCCGGCGTTCATCAAGATGGTCGCGGACTTCAAGATCCCGCTCACGCTCAGCCTCGCCGACACGCTCATTCGCGACGACTACGCGTACTTCGAGAAGCTCTACGAGACCGGCTTCGTCTCGATCCAGAACCACACGGTCAACCACCCGCTGAACATGCGGAACCTCTCCCTTCAGCAGCAACTCGACGAGATCACCGGCCAGCAGGTGAAGCTGCACAAGGAGTACGGCGTCACGCCGTACATCTTCCGGCCGCCGGGCGGAAGCTACGGCTCGACGACCGTCACGGCGGTCAAGCAGGCCGGTCTCAAGGGCATGATGCTGTGGAAGGAGTCGATGGAGATCGAGGACATGCAGTACCAGACCTCCTCGCACCACCTGCAGCCCGGCGACATCATCCTGTGCCACTTCCGCGGCCCGGCGCAGCTCAAGGGCAAGACGATGGTGCAGATGATGACGTTTCTCTACAAGCACATACAGGAGCAGGGCTTCACGGTCGCGGACATCACGAAGTACGTCTGACGGACGGGACGACGGGCGGACGGGCGATTGCGGGCGCGTTCCCGGTCACGGC